>JAIVJN010000051.1 GCA_020200025.1 Acidobacteriota bacterium
GCGCCCTCGAGAAATGCGGTCGAATGCTCCGCCACCAAACGCTCCAATTCTTGGGCGCTCTCCTCGCCGGCGGTGAGCTCCTGTCGCTGCGCGCGGAGCGCATCCCATCGCCCGATGACGTCGGCGAGCGTCGGGCCGTACTTGCGCTTCAGCCGTTCGAGGGCCGCCAGCCGGTCCTCGACCTCTTGGAGGCGGGCGGGAGAGGTATCGATCGCCAAGCCGGCGTCACGGAGCGCGAAGGCCAGATCCTCGAGCTGCGCTTTGAGATCGTCGCGACTGTCGAGGTGGAGGCGGAATCGCGAGTCGATCGAGGCCAGCTCGGTGACCCGCTTCCACACATGGTCGAGACCGGTGAGCACCGAGGTCTCCGAGTCGTAGAGCTCGGCATACCCCTCGCGGCAGAGTCGTTCGACGCGGTCGGCATTGCGCAGGACGCCCCGCAGGTCACCGAGGGCATCGTCCTCCCCCACCTGCGGAGCCACTTTGTCGAGCTCGCTCAATTGAAAGTCGATCAAGTCGAGACGCGCCGCGCGCTCGTAGCTGTCCATGCGGCGGCGATCGAGCCGCTCGCGGACAGCGCAGAGGGCGGCGAACGTCAGCGCCACGGCAGACCGCTCTTCCGCGAGGCCAGCCCACTCGTCAAGGAGCGGCAGATGCTGTTCGGGGTCGAGAAACTGCTGATGCTCGTGCTGCCCGTGCAGCTCGACGAGCGCGCCGGTCACCTCACTCAGTGCCGCGGCAGTGGCGGCATGACCGTCGATGAACGCGCGACTGCGACCGTGGCTGGTGATCTCACGGCGCACGACGATCTCGGTTCCGGCTCGGCTCTCGAAGATGGCCTCGACTGTGGCGATTTCTTCGCCGGTTCGCACCAGAACCTGAGAGGCGCGTCCGCCAAGCAGCAAGCCCACTGCCTCGACGAGGATTGACTTCCCTGCCCCGGTCTCGCCGGTAAGAACGTTGAACGCGTGTTCAAACTCAACGCTCACTGATTCGATGACGGCTAGGTTTCGGATGCTGAGGTAGCGGATCATCGCTGACGTCGTTCTGAGGAGCGGGTGAGGTGAGCACCGCCGCCGCTGGCAACCCGCCCGGCACCAGGTCGGTCGCCGTGGCGCGCGCCGCCGTCGGCGGAAGCCGAATGCTATCATGGGTTTGACAGACTTTCGCCGCCTGTGCTACCGTGGCCTGATTCCGCGCTCTCCCAGCAGCGCATCCCTGGAAGCCAACATCATCGGAGGCTGTGGTTGCCGACGCCCGGGTCGTTCCTCCTGGCACTGCAACTCGAAGGCAGTGTCGCGCCCGCTCAGGGAGCTGCCGGAGACATCGTCGAGCTCATCACCAGGTCGAGCCCGATCTCGAAGGCCGTGCTGGTCGTTCTGCTCATCTTCTCCGTCGCCTCGTGGGCGATCATCCTCTACAAAGCGTGGTCGTTTCGCCGCCTCGAGCGGCAGAGCGCGACGTTTCTCGACGTCTTCCGGCGAAGCAGTAAGTTCTCGGAAGTCCAGGCGGTGTGCGCCTCGCTGGCCGAAAGTCCCCTGGTCGGCCTGTTTCAAGCCGGCTATGCCGAGCTGAATGCCCAACTGCGCGCCGCTCCCCCTCCGATCAGTCCAGGTGCCGCCGCGCCGCGTCCTACTTTGAAAAGCGTGGCGGCTCTGGACAGAGCGCTGTTGCGCGCCTCCTCGATGGAGGTCAACAAGCTCGAGAAGCGGGTGCCGTTTCTCGCGACGACGGCGAGCATTACGCCGTTCATCGGGCTGTTCGGCACGGTGTGGGGGATCATGGCCGCCTTTCAAGCGATCGGACGGCAAGGCTCGGCCGATCTCGCCGTGGTGGGCGAGCCGATCGCCGAAGCGTTGATTGCCACGGCCGTCGGGCTCTTTGCGGCGATTCCTGCTGTGTACTTCTACAACCACTTCACCACCAAAGTGAAAGTCTACGCGTCCGAGATGGATGACTTCTCGCTCGAGTTCCTGAACATCTCTGAGAGGAACTTCACGTAATGCCGAAGGTGATGCCCCAGCCTTCGGCGGGCGAGAGTCGTGGCCGGCGCGGTCGCCGGACTTCGTCCACGCTGTCCGAGATCAACGTCATCCCTCTGGTCGATGTCATGTTGGTGCTGCTCATCATCTTCATGGTGGCGGCCCCGATGTTGCAGCGCGGCGTCGAGGTGAATCTCCCCGTCTCGCGCACCGCACAGCGTCTTTCGGAGCAGCGCACGTATGTCACCGTGCCGCTGACGTTTCGGAAGGATCGCCGGGTGTACATCGACGACGAAGGAATCCCGCTCGACGTGCTCGCCGAGCGCATGCGTCAGTCGATGCAAAGCGAGGAACAGAAAGAGGTGTTCCTGCGCGGAGACGGCGGCGTCGAGCTGCAGGAGCTTCTCGAGGTCATGGATCGCCTCAAAGACGGCGGCGTCGAGCGCGTGGGCATCGTGGCGCTGCAGCGAGGCCGCTGACGTGGACGCTGTCACCCAGGTCCTCGCTGGTCGTGGCCGGGATGCCGGCGGGCTCGAGCGCATGGTGGCCTGGTCGGGCCTGGCGCACGTGGCGCTCGTCGCGACCATTGCTCTCGTCCCAGCGGGCTGGCTCGGGCATGTGGACGAGGAGCCGACCGTGGTCATGACCATCAGCGTCGCGGGGGCGGCAGGCCCACGCAGCGGCGGCATCACGCCGATGAGCAGCCGTCCGGTTCAGGAGCTGCGCCCGACCGAAGCCAAGAAGGCCATCGAGCCGGTTCGTCCCCCTGCGGCTCGCGAGCCGGAGATGATCGAGCCGACGAAAACGGCGCCGAAGAAGCAGGAAACGAAGACGAAAATGGAGGCCAAGGATCCGCGAGGGCGGACGCCCACCAAAGGCGACGAGGTGCGCAGCGGCCGTGCCGTCGCCGAAACGGGCGCGCGCGGACAGGGCTTTGGTCTCTCCACCGGCGGCGGCACAGGCGCCGTGCTCGACGTCGGGAACTTCTGCTGTCCCGAGTACATCGTGACGATGCGCGATCTGATCGACCGGAACTGGGTGTCGAAGCAACAAGGCACCGGTGTCGCCGTGGTCAAATACACCATCCAACGCGACGGCACGCTCACCAATATCCAGCTCGAAAAGTCGACCGGGGCGCCTGCCCTCGATCTGATGGCGCAGCGCGCGCTGGTGCTCACGAAGCAGCTTCCTCCGCTGCCGGCCGCATTCACCGAGTCGTCGTTGACGGTTCACTTGACGTTTGAGTATCAGCGGTGATGACGCAGAGATTCCACGTTCCGACTCTCCTCCTAATCGTCGCTTTCGCGTCGGTCATCGTCGCGCAGCAGCCAGCTCCGCCGCCGGTCGCACCTGCTCCGCCGGCTCCGCAGCAGCCTCGGCAACCGTCGGAGATTGGCGTGACGCTGACCGGCGATCCGGGCTCCCCGCCGCGGCTCGCCGTCCCCGACTTTCTGTCGCTCGCCAACGATCGCGAATCGCAAGACATTTCCCGAACGGTTGGCGAGGTGCTGTGGGCCGATCTCGCATACGAGCGGGAGTTCGACATGATCCCGCGGGACACCTACCGGTCGATCCCACCGGCGACGTCCCTGTCGGAGGTTCCCTTCGATCGTTGGCGCGAGCTGGGCGCCGACGGGCTGGTGGTGGGGTCGATTCTGAAGACCGGCACGAGCATCCGTGTCGAGATGCGCCTGTACGACGTCAAGTCGCGTCAGCAGCTCTTCGCGCGCGAGTACAGCGGGTCGGCGGCCAACCCGCGGCTCTACGCGCACACGATGGCCGACGAGATCCACAAGAGTCAGCGGGCGCTGCGCGGGGTGGCACGGACAAAGCTGACGTTCGCCTCGGATCGGAATCGCCAGCGGGTGACCGGCACGGTCGAGGAGCGCGACGTCAAGGAGGTGTACATCTCCGACTACGATGGGGAGAACCAGCGGCGTATCACTGTGAACCGCGCGCTCAACATCACGCCGGTCTGGTCACCCGACGGACGGGCAATCGCCTACACGTCGTACCGCTCCGGCTTCCCTGATATTTACGTCTCGATGATCTACCAAGGCACGATGGAGACGCCGACGAAAGGCGTCGGGCACAATTTCCTGCCGGCGTATTCTCCCGACGGCACGCGCATCGCGTTCATGTCCAACCGCGACGGGAACCCAGAGGTCTACATGATGAACCGCGACGGGTCCGGTGTCCGTCGTATCACCAACCATCCGGCGATCGACGGAACGCCGACGTGGTCGCCGACGGGCACCCAGATCGCGTTCACGTCCGACCGTACCGGTGCCCCCTCCATCTGGATCGTCGGCGTGGATGGTCTCGGGCTCCGTCGCGTGTCGTTCGAGATTTCGGACCGTGCCACCTGGTCGTCGGCGCCGTACAACGAGATCGCCTTCACGGCCCGCACCGGGCCGGGCTACGACCTCAAGGTCCTCGATGTCGCGACCGGCGAGCTGCGGCAGATCACCTTTGGTGAGGGCAGTAACGAGAGCCCGGCCTGGGCGCCCAACGGGCGCCATCTGGCCTTTACCTCGACGCGTGCGGGCCGCACGCACGTCTTCACAGTCGATCGTGACGGGCGCAACGTGCGACAGCTGACGCGCGACGGCAACAACACGCAGCCGAACTGGTCTCAATAGGGGCGGCGCAGGTGACGCGAGTCGCGCTGACGCGGGTAGCAAGAACAATGGTGAAGCCCAAGCACGAACACGGCAGGATCGACCTCAGTGCGCGGCATTCCGCAATTTCGGCACGACCATTCGAGGACTGAGTATGAAGCGACGAGCAAGCTCTCTCTTGATTGCGGCCTTGCTGACGGCCTTGATCGCCGGCGCCTGCGCGAAGAAGCAACCCCCCATTGCGCGCCCGATGCCACCGCCGGCCACGGCTGGCGGCAGCACGGCTGCGCCGCCTGGACCGCCCGAGCCGGTGAGTGAGCCCGTACCGGTGCCACCGGAGCCACTCGCTGACGATGCGGTCGGGTCGCGGTCGGTCGACGACCTCAACCGCGATTCGCCCCTCAAACCCGCCTTCTTCGCGCTCGACTCGGCCGAAGTGCTGCCCGAGATGCAGCAGGTGCTTCAGCAGAACGCGCAAGTGCTCAAAAAGTATCCCGCGTGGCAAATCACGATCGAAGGACATTGCGACGAGCGCGGCACCGCGGAATACAACCTCGGGCTCGGCGAGCGCCGCTCGATCGCCGCCCGCGACTATCTCGTGTCGCTCGGTATCGGCGCCGACCGCCTGCGGACGGTCAGTTACGGTAAAGAGTTTCCGTTCGACCCCGGGCACGACGAGAGCGCGTGGACGAAGAATCGGCGCGCGCATTTCGTGATCACGGCCAAGTAACTGGGCGATAATCAGGCGAACATGGCAACGTTCACCGGCACTTCGATGGCTCGTTGCGTGCTGGTCACCGGCGCGGTCTTCGTGATCACGGCGTCGATGGTGAGCACGGCGGCAGCGCAGTCACGGCGCGAGATGCAGATGATGGCCGATCTTCGCATGCTGCAGGAACAGAACCAGCAGATGCAGAACGCCCTCGTACAGCTCGGCGAGGCGCTCAAGGCCATCAACGGGCGGCTCGACGAGCAAGGCAACGTCACGCGCAAGGCGTTCGCCGACCAGAAGCTCATCGTCGATCAATTCGCCAGCGACCTGCGCATCGTCCGCGAGCGTGTGGACGAAACCAATGTGCGCCTCACCTCGCTGTCGCAGGAGCTCGAAGCGTTGAGGCTCGCAATACCTCAGTACCCCCCGCCGACCGCGATGTCGACCGATCCCTCCGCCGACCCCAACGCGGGTATCGCGCCGCCTGGCGCGGTCACGGGCGACCCGGCGCCGAGTAGTGGACTCCCTGCCCCTCAACCGACCGGCTCGTCGTCGACTGGAATGTCGCCGCAGCGTCTCTTCGACACGGCGCGATCCGATCACGGCCTTGGACAATGGGCGTTGTGCGTGCAAGGCTTCGATACCTATCTCCGCACCTTCCCGCGCAACGATGCAGCCGACGACGCGCAGTTCTATATCGGCGAGTGCCAATACAGCGACGGTAAATTTACCGAGGCGATCGACGCTTACAACCGCGTGGTCGCCAACTATCCGCGCGGCGACCGGGTGCCCGACGCGTACTACAAGCGAGGGCTGGCGTTCGAGCGGTTGAATCAGCCCGACCGAGCCCGCGAATCGCACGAGGGCGCCGTCAAGAACTTTCCCGATAGCGACGCGGCCCGGCTGTCGAAGCAACGCCTCGATGCCCTGTCGCGCGCGAAGCCGCCGGGGTAGCGGGAGCTCGGATGCAGAGTGCAGAATGCAAGTGCAGAATGCAGAGTTCCGAGTGCGGTGCAGAGTTCAGAGTGAAGAGTCTCTGAACCTGTTGGCTGAAGGTGTCTGGTTGAGGCTTTGGGCTGTCGACAGCGGAGTTCCTGATTGCATCGTCCGACACCAACGACCACGACGATCACGACGAAGGCATAGGAGGATCTGCCTCGGTTCGTGGCCTTCGGGTGCTTCGTGGCTATTGGCGCGACGGTGACCGGTGTGAACTCTCGCTGCCGTCTGCCCGCACGGGCGCAGGGCAGACCGAGGTCAGAGAAAGCGAGACGAGACTATGGGCAGCGTGAACAAGGTGTTGCTGGTAGGAAATCTCGGCCGAGACGCGGAAGTGCGCTACACCCCCGGCGGCGCGCCGGTGGCCAGCTTCAGCATCGCGACCACCGAGAACTGGACCTCGAAAGACGGCGAGAAGCACGAGCAGACTGAATGGCATCGCATCGTGCTGTGGGGGAAGAGCGCCGAGACGCTCCAACCGTATCTCACCAAGGGGAAGCAGATCTACATCGAGGGCCGGCTTCAGACACGTAACTGGGAGAAGGACGGCCAGAAGCACTACACCACCGAGGTGAAGGCCGATCGGATCGTTCTGCTCGGCGGAGGGCGCGGCGCCGACCGGCCCAGCGACCGCAGCGAGCCTGCTTATGCGGCGGATACGCCAAAGGAAGCGGCACCGATCACCGACGACGATATTCCCTTCTAGGAGTGCAGAGTGCAGAGTTCGGAGTGGAGTGCAGAGTGCAGACTGCCGAGAGACTTGGTTGAGGAAGACTGCAGGGGTGAACTCTGCGCTCCCAACGCTGAACTCCACTCTGCACTCTGAACTCCACTCTGCACTCTGAACTCCACTCTGCACTCTTACGTCGTCCTCCCGTACCGATCCTCCAACCGCACCACATCCTCCACTTCCGGAGTCGACACCTCGAAGATGTCGGTGTCCTCGAGCGCGGTCATGCGGTGGACGGTGGGCGGCGTCACGTGCACGGCGTCGCCGGGCCCCATCTCACGTGCTGTCAAGACGTCGCCCTCCTTGCGTTCGAAGAGGATTCGACCCGTGTGGACGAAGATCGTTTCGTCCTTGTGATTGTGGTATTGCAGGCTGAGCGCGTGGCCTTTGTTCACGTGAATGAGCTTGCCGACGTAGCGATCGGTGCGTGCCCACCACAGCTCGTAGCCCCACGGCTTCTCCACCCGATGCAAGTGCTGACTCAACCAACGCCTCCGTGACAGTCGGCTTACGTTCTGGCTTTCGCAGTGGACAACGAATCGAAGAGATACTGTTCGATCTCCGCCGCCGACGACAGCTTGAGCGCGTGTGCCGCCAGTCGGCGCGCTTCGGCCGTATCGAGCTCGCGAACGACTTCTCGCGCCATCGGAATGGCCGCCGCCGTCATGCTGAAATCGGTGAGCCCGAGTCCGATGAGCAGGCCGACGAGCGCGGGGTCCGATGCCATTTCGCCGCAGAGCGCCACAGGAATGCCGCGGCGCGCGCCGGCGCGACAGACCAAGCGAATCAAGCGGAGAACGGCCGGATGAAGCGGCTCGTAGAAGTGCGACACGCGATCGTCGGTGCGGTCGACGGCCAGGCAGTATTGAATGAGATCGTTGGTGCCGATGGTGAAAAAATCGACCTCTGGCGCGAGCAAATCGGCCACCAGCGCCGCGGCCGGGACCTCGATCATGACGCCGACCGGAACCGTCACGCGGACGTTCATCTCGGCGGCCACGTTGTCGAGGAGGGTCCTGGCCTGTCGCACCTCTTCGACGGCGGTGACGAACGGGAACATGACGCGCAGCGTTCCGTACGGGGCGGCGCGCAGCAGGGCGCGTAGCTGCGTACGCAGCAGCTCCGGCCTCGCCAGTCCGAGCCTCAGGCCGCGCCGGCCAGGACGTCCGGGCCGGCGCTGGGCTTGCGGATAGGCCAACTGTCGTTCATCGAGATCGAACGTTCGGATCGTGACGGGGAGCGGGTAAACCTGTTCGAGCAACTCACGATAGAGCGCGTACTGGACGTCCTCGGTGGCCGCCTCGACGCTGCGACGCGAGATGATGAACTCCGACCGGTAGAGCCCGATTCCCTCGGCGCCATGTTCGCGCACGTAGGGCAGGTCCTCGACGAGCTCCACGTTGGCGAGGAGCCGCACGCGAACGCCGTCCGCGGTCGTGGCGGGACCTTGCGGATCGTCGGGAATCACCAAC
>JAIVJN010000283.1 GCA_020200025.1 Acidobacteriota bacterium
ATCGCCGACCCTGTACGTCTGTCCTGGCCGGACCGCGGCCGGAGTGGCTTCGAGCCGGAAGAGGAACTGCGGGCTGGTCAGAATCGCTTCGAGCGCGGCGGCAATGCCGTACTCGAAGTCACGCTCCTTGCGTGCCTCGTCGTAAAACGTCATCAGGTCGGCGAAGTCCCAGTCGCTCACCGGGCCGCGGAACGCTTGCGTGGCAAGCCGTCGCACGATGCTGGCCGCACAGGCGGCTTCTTCGCTCGCGCTCGTCGGACGGCAGGTGAAGATGCGCTGCCGCGTCGCCGTATCGGACACTCCCGTCACGCGGTAGGGCCCGACGATGCTGAGGTCCTTGAGATGGGGCAGCGTGGTGATGCCGAATGCCACGCCGATCTGCGTGTCGGCCAGTGTATGGTCGATCGGCGCCAGGATGTCGGTGACCGGCCCCTCGAATTGCCGCACGAACGCCGCCGCCAACCGCCGCGCGCCCGCTTTGACGTGAATCGGGGGTGTCTTCAATGTCACGCCGGTCGTCGCTTCGGTCATGCGCGGATCGATCTCGAGGACCGCCACGCGCTCGCCGTCGATCGATACCTCGACCTTCTCGTTGGTCGCCGTTCCCCCGAAGAGTACGCCGCAGGCATTCGAGTGCAGGTCCATGCGGAAGACGTACTCGCCGTCGGCCGGGAACGTGTGCACGGCCGCAATGCCGCCGCGTGTGCCGAACGGCGCGCCCTCGACACGACCGAGCTGCGAGGCCGTCTTCGAGATCTTGTAGTTCGTCTCGTTGGCCGCCGCTTCGGGGTCGCCCACCGCGAGCGAGGCCACGCGGCTCGCCGCGCGCAAGTAGCCTTCCATCAGCGTGGCGGAGAAGCTCTGCACGTCGGCGACGTTGTCGAAGCCCTGGCTGATGGTGTCGGCCGGCAAGAAGGCGGTGACATCGACATCGAGACCCAAGAGGTCGCGCACCGCGCGCGCATACTCGACGCGATTGAGGCGCTGGAACGGACGCCAGCCAGGATTGGGCTTGGCCGCCGCTGCCATGTCGATGCGCGACTCGAGCGCGGCCGCCAGACTCGCAATCGTCGCGTCGTCGGGCCGCTTCGCACCGGCCGGCGGCATCATCCCGGCGCGGAGCTTGCGGATCATCTTCTCGGCGACATCGGGATGCTCGCTCACCGAGCCAGCTTCGAAGCTGGCCAGGGACAGCCCGCCCGCTTTGGCGCGATCGCTATGGCACGTGGTGCAGTACTGCTTGACGAGCGCCGTTTGCGCGACGGGATCACCGGGGTTCTGGATCGGAGCGCCTGCGTCTGGCCTTTGGCCTTGGCCTTGGCCTTGGGGAAGGCGCTGCGGGCGGCCGCCGTCCTGTGGATGCGCCGGCGTCAGCAGCGGCGCCGGAGCCACGGCGGTCTTCGCTGTCGGCGATGGCTGGGACGTGGCCGGAGGGACCGCGTTCGACCGCTCCGCCTGCTGGCCGTGGGCAGCCAAGCCCAAGCCAAGCACCGTGGCACCGAGCAATACGCCAAACCGTCTGGTCATCGCCGTTCCCATGTCGTCACGCATACACTTGACCGTCAGAGGAGAGTCGAATATAGAGCCGACCCTGAAACCCGCCCTACTGCCCCACCTGTCTCACCCGCCCTACCAGCACTACCCACCGACCAGCCCCACCAGCCCTAGCACGATACGCACTTGTGATTGTTCTTGGATCCGAGTTTTTCGAGCAACGCCACCGCATCGGGATAGGGCTGCGTGCGCTGCACCGGCCCGTTGGCCATGTCGGCTGTCGTCTGCCCTTCCCGATTCACGACATGGACGTTGGCGCCTTTGGCGACGAGATAACTGATCATCTCGACGTCGCCGCGCGCCGCCGCGTGGTGAAGCGCGGTGTTCCCTTCATGATCGACGGCATTGACGTCGACGCCGAGCTCCTCGACGAGATATCTGGCTGCGGCCAGTTGGCCACCGGGCGCGTAGCGATGGGAGTTGGCCGCGAACCCCTCCGCGTATCCCACACCGGCCACGGCCTGAAGTGGCGTGACACCAGGTCCGCCGACCGGCAGCGGCGCGAGGCCAGACACATCGGTCGTGTTCTCGCGGCCGCCGTCGCCGGTGCGCGGACGTCCCGCGGGCTTGCTCGAGGGAATGGTGGGATCAGCCCCGTGGGCCACGAGCAGCTTCATCGCCTCGACATCGCTCGCATAGGCCGCGCGCCAGAAGGGCGTCGCCCCCACTTCATCGACGCCGGCCAGGTCGAAGTTGTAGCCCGAGTACCAGACCTTCTTCTTCAAGCGGGAGTTGACGTCCACCCCCGCGGCGAGGAGCGCCTTCATCATCTCGAAATAGGTCGTCGTTTGCTGCTGATAGGCGCGTGGCTGCGGATACCCGGCCTTGGGCGCCCATTGCACGTTCAAGACGGCATAAAGCGGGGTCACGCCGTTCTCGCTCGCCAATGTGGCGTCGGCGCCGGCGGCAAGCAGAACGTGCGCGAGATCGAAATGGCCATTGACGAGCGCCATGACCAGAGGGCTGGTCTTGTCGCCCGCGCTCACCTGATTGATATCGGCGCCCGCCGCCAGCAAGGTCTTCGCGGCTTCGACGTGGCCCTGGCGTGCCGCGAACAACAGCGGCGTGAGGCCTCCCTGCGCATAGACGAGCTCATTGAAGCGATATTGCCGGTCGACGCCCGCCTGACCCTGCCCAGGTGCACCGCGTCCCGCGCCGCTGCCGGGCGCCGTCGGCGCGGCGCCGGCCGCGCTCGGCGCACCTTGAGCGGTTTGCGCACCCGGCGTGCTCTGCGCGGCCTGGCCTTGCGCCTGCCTGAACTGCTCTTCGAGCGGATCGGTCAAGCCCTTGATGTCGACCACTTTCGTCGCCAGCGCGACGTCGGCGCCGCCGGCGATGAGCGCCTTCATGGCCTCGACGCGGTTCGAAGCCGCGGCAAACATCAGCGCCGTCTCGCCGCGGGACGATTCCACGGCGTTCACGTCGGCGCCGCTGGCGAGCAACGCCGTCACCACATCGACCTTGCCCGACGCGGAGGCCAGCATGAGCGGCGTGGTGCCATTGCTGGACGTCACCTTCGGGTCCGCACCGCCTTTGACGAGCATCGTCGCGACCTCGGCGTGCCCCATCTCGCTCGCCATCAAGAGCGGCGTATAGGCGCCGAGCCGCGTGGTTGCTTTCACGTTGGCGCCGGCATAAAGCAGCATCCGCGTGAGCTCGGCGTCACCCAGGCGCGCCGCCCAATGCAACGCGGTCATGCCGTCTCCCTGTGCGGCATTGACGTCGTCGCCCTTCTTCAACAGTGCGTGGACGGCCTGACGATCACCCTTCATCGCCGCCTCGGCGATAGGCGCTTCAGGAGCGGCACTCAGGACGGCGGACAGCCAAACGGCACCGAGAAGGCTGGTCACCGAACCACCGACGAGTCTTGGCCACATCACGCAAAGTCTCCTGTTCGTCCAAAGTGCACGTTCACAGCGAAGCACTGAGGTCTTGCACTCTGAACTCTGCACTCCTCAAACGGTCGTCTCGGGCGCCTGATTCAAATCCATCGCGCCCGTGCTGTCGCCGAAGCTCTTCATATCGCTGAGACCGAGACCCTGCAGCAGGGTGAGCATCACGTTGGCCATCGGGGTGCCGTCGGCGGCCTTGAGGTGCAGGCCGCCCTTTAGCGTGCCGTTGCCGTGACCCGCGAGAAACAGCGGGCAGCGCTTGTGGTTGTGCACGTTGGAGTTGCCCATCGGCGAGCCATAGACGATGAGCGTCTGGTCGAGCAGGTTGCTGTCGCCCTCGACCGTGTTCTTGAGCTTCTCGAGGAAGTACGGCACGAGGCCGACGTGGTACTTGTTGATCTGCGCGAACTGCGCCACACGGTCTTCGCGCTCGCCGTGGTGTGATGCGGGATGGAACGGCAGCTTCGTGCCGCTTTCCGGATAGACGCGCGCCGAGCCGTCACGGCCCATCTTGAACGAGAACACCCGCGTGATGTCGGCGGCGAAGGCCAAGGCCTGCAAGTCGAACATCAGCTTGACGTGCTCATCGAAGGAATCGGGGACGCCGACCGGCGCACCCGGCAGCTCGCGGGCTTCGCCACTCGAGTTCTGCGTTTCCACCTTCTGAATGCGACGCTCGATCTCTCGAATGTCCTCGAGGTAGCGCGTGAGGCGCTGACGATCGCTCGGTCCGAGCTGGTTGCGCAGCCGCCCGACTTCGACCGTGATCCAGTCGAGAATGCTGCGGTCGGCCCGGCGGTGGGCCGCACGCTGCTCCGGTGTGGCACCGACCCCGAAAAGCTGGTCGAAGGCGTAGCGCGGATCGCGAATCATCGGCAGCGGTTCACTCTCCGACGCCCAGCTCACCGTGTCGGTGTAGACGCACGCGTAGCCGTAGGCGCACCCACCCGCCTGATCGACGTTCTCGATGCACAGCTGCATCGACGGGATGGCGGTCTCCTGGCCGTACTTCTGCGCATACAACTGATCGAGCGAGGGACCGACGAGCACATCCGACCCTTCCGTCTGCTTGGGATGGGCCTGGGTGAGGAACACCGCGCTCGAGCGGAAGTGGTCGCCGCCAATCTCCTTCGCCTCGAACGCTTCCGCGTTCCTGACGTCGGTGTTGCTGACAATGGTGATGGCATCGCGGTACGGCTCGAGCGGGCTCAAGCTGCTGGACGACAGATCGAAGCTCGTGCCCACCGCCGCCGGCGACCACATGTTCTTGGCGAGGCCGAGCGCGGTCGCGCCCGCCGAGCCATGCACCATCTCGATGCACGCCAGGCGCGTCTTGCCCGCCGCAGTCTTCGCCAGGAGCGTGCGCGCCGGAACCATGGCGTCGAGGAACGGCAGCGCCATCGTGACGCCCATTCCGCGCAGCACTGCGCGGCGGGAGATGTGCTTCTTGGTAATCAACATTGCGTCTATGCCTCTCTGCCTTTGCCTTGTGCCAACGTGGCCGAAGCAACGGCGCGTCTTACTGCCTGTCCTCGACCGTCGTCGCCACTGCCTCGGCTTGACTCATCTGGAATGCAGCGCTTTCAATCACACCCTGAATGAACGAGGAGAGTCGGTAATCGTTCTTGGCGGCCTCGCGCGCGATGGCGCGGACGGCCGGCATGTCGTAGGTCTCGACCCGGCGCCCGAGCGCGTACGTGAGCAGGCTCTCGGTGAAGCTGAACACGAACGCGTCCTTGTGCTTCAGCAGCGCCTGTCGCAGGCCCACAGGACCGCTGAGCGGGCTGCCATCGTAGAGCGTCCCCGATGGATCGACCGGAACCTCGTTGTCCTTGATCCGCCACTGACCGGTGACGTCAAAGTTCTCCAGGGCCAGGCCGAGCGGGTCAATCACCTTGTGACACGAGGTGCAGGCCGGATTTTTCCGGTGCTCCTCCATTCGCTCGCGTGTCGAGAGCATCTTCGCGCCGGCCGACGACTTCGTCTCTTCGAGCGCCGGAACGTTGGGCGGCGGGGGTGGTGGCGGCGAGCCCAATAACACCTCCATGATCCACTTGCCCCGCAGCACGGCCGACGTGCGATCGGCGACCGACGTCATCATCAGCACGCTGCCGTGGCCGAGGATACCGCGACGGTTCTCGTCGGACAGCGTCACGCGCTGGAATCGATGACCCGTGATGTTCGGAATGCCGTAGTGCAGCGCCAGGCGCTCGTTGACGAACGTGTAGTTGGCCGTCAGGAGCTCGAGCAGGCTGCGGTTCTCACGAACCAGGCTCTCGAAGAAGAGCTCGGTCTCCTTGCGCATCGACTCGGCGAGCAAGTAATCGTACTGCGGATAGAGCAACGCATCTGGGTGGATCTTGTCGATGTCCTGCAAGCGCAGCCACTGGGCGGCAAAGCGAGTGGCCATCGCCTCGGATCGCGGGTCGGCCAGCATCCGCTGCACCTGCGCCTGAAGGGCCGACGAGGTCCGCAGTTGTCCCGCGGTGGCGGCAGCAAGGAGCGTGTCGTCTGGCGCCGCGCCCCACAGGAAGAACGACAGGCGTGAGGCAAGATCGAGATCCGCGATCCGGTAGTTCTCGCCGGGTCGCGCAGTCAAATTCGCCCGTTCGAGCCGGAACAGGAAGCTCGGGCTGGCGAGAATGGCCTGCAGCGCGCGACGCACGCCCGACTCGAAATCGCCTTCTTCACGCCCGCTGCGATAGAAGTCCAGGAGGCCGCTCAGCTCGTCGCCGCCAAGCGGCCGGCGGTACGCCTGCGTGGCCAGTTGCTTGATGATGGTGGAGGCGCAGGCAGCTTCTTCGGCGGCAGCGGTGGGCCGACAAACAAAGATGCGGCGACGGCTTGGTGTGTCGGAGATGCCGGTCACCTTGTGCGGGCCGCCGATTGAGAGGTCGCGGAGATGCGGGACGGTGGTCACCCCGAGTGCCGCGCCGATCTGCGAATCGGCCAGCGTGTATTCGATGGGCGCCACGAGGTCGTCAACCGGGCCTTCCCACTGCCGCAGAAAAGCGGCGGAGATGCGCTGGGGACCCGCCTTGACGAAAATTGGCGGCGTCTGCAGGTTCATCCCGTTCGGGTCGGCCTCGCTCATCTGCGGATTGATCGAGAGCACGGCCTTGCGCTCGCCGTTGATCGCCACCTCGATCTGCTCGCCGTGCGTCGTGCTGCCATAGAGCTGCCCGGTCGGGATCGAGTGGAGCATCATCCGGAACGTGTACTCGCCGTCGGCCGGAAAGATATGGACGAGGGACGTGCCGCCCCGCGTACCGAACGGCGCTCCCTCGACGTGGTGCAGTTGCGACTGCGTGCGCGGCACCTTATAGGTGGTCTCGGACGCGGTCGCCGACGGATCGCCTGTGGCCAGATACGCAATGCGGGTCGCCGCGCGCAGATAGCCTTCGAGCAGCGTGGGCGAGAACGCCTGTGTGTCGGCGATGTTGTCGAAGCCGTGGCTGATGGTGTCGGCGGGCAGCAACGCCGTGACATCCACGTCGAGCTCGAGGAGATCCTGGATGGCGCGCGCGTACTCGGCGCGATTGAGACGCTGAAAGGCGCGGCGGCCGGGATTGGGTCGCGTCGCCGCCGATCGATCGATGCGCGTCTCGAATGCCGACGCCAGACGGCTGAGAGTCGCCTCGTCGGGCCTCTTCGCGCCGGCCGGGGGCATCATCCCGGCGCGGAGCTTGCGAATCATCTTCTCCGCAACCTCGACATCCTTGTCGACCGCGGCCGCATCGAATGCGGCAAGCGAGAGGCCTCCGGCTTTGCCGCGCTCGCTATGACACGTGGCGCAGTACTCGGCGACGAGCGCATTCTGGGCCTCTGGAGCGATGGGGGCTGCAGGGTGCGCCACGACCAACGCCGGCTTGGCGGGCGGCGCCGATTGTGGTTGCGGCTGCTCGGCGCTCGCGACAAGGACCGCGCCGAGAAGCACGGCACCGGACACCGCAAACCAGTATCTCGACATTCTCGACCCTCACGCGCCGGAAGTAGCTGACTTTTCAGTACTTTCTTTACGCTTCCCCACCAAGCAGTATACGGCCGAAGAGTTCGCATCAGTGCCACCGTCGGCGCATTTTGTCGTAATAGGTTGTCTGCGATTGTCTTTGCATAAGTCGCAGTGGACCAGTGAGATAGCCGGGGTCTGGGTGATTGGGGAGGCTGGCCGGGGCGCACGGGCTCGCGCGGCTGTCGGAAGGGTTAGGGGAAGAAGCAGCGCGTCAGGCCGAGACGCGGATCTCGCGTGGCCAGATCGAGAACTCCTCGCGGCCGCTGGCGATGCGCTCGGTTCGCTCTTCGCCGCTTGGCTGCTGCCGGCCATTTGCATCCGTCGCTCTCGACGCCACCGCATGCGTGCCCGGCGTCAGATCGCTCGTCGTGTGCCACCACAGGATCCACGCGTACGGGCCACGACCTTCGTCGATGGTCGCGTGCCGCCAGTCGCCGCCATCGACCTGCACGTCGACTGCGGCAATCGGCGTGTGACCGCCCCACGCCGCGCCGGCGATGCGATAGCCCCACCGGGTCCCATTGCGACGCCGCGTGACGCGGGCCACGGCCGACTTCATGTTTGTCTTCGAGATCGACATGTCGAGCCATACGGGTCCGTCGGGCGTGTCGATCGACCGCAGGCTGAGATAGTTGCGCGCCATGTGCTGCCCCTCGTAACAGCGATCGATCACTTCGATGCGCGAAAGCGCACCCACCGAGCCGTAGCGGCGAGGCCTCCGGGGCAGCCGCCTCCTACCCGCGTAGCGGATCGACTTCGAGCGCGTCCTCGCCGAACGCTTCGGGCTCGGCCGGCGTGGGCGGCGCCGTGCGCCCGCCGCTTCGCGCCAGAACGAACGCCGAGCGCGGCGCAGCTGGCGAGCGGAAGAGCGAGACCGCATAGCAAACGGCCAAGACCACGGCGGTCGTGATCCAAAAGCTTCCGCCCATCAACAGCGCAGCGATGCCTGCCACGATGGCGACGGCGGCATCGAACGCGAAGACGCCAGCGGCGCGCAGTCGTCGCTGCCAATCGGGCTGAGGCGCGTCGAGGTGCAGTCTCGAGGGCGGCAAAGTGCGACCCTGTGACATTGGTGCGCAGGGCAATCGTCGCAAGCGACACACCGGCCCGCTCCCGTTCCCGCCGGAGCTGGTCGCCAAATCGTTCGGCTGGCGTCACGTGATCTTCTCCGGACCGGCGGTTGGGAGCGGTAGTCGGCTCGACCAATCCGTCGATCAACAGGCAGCACGGCAGCCGGCGTGCGACAGGCTCGCGCTGGAATTACTGAATGTCGATCAGGCGCGCCGCGGGTGGACGCACGCACACCGAGACGCGCCGATTGCAAGTCGCCAGGAAACGAACCCAGTATCGGGGTCCGGCGACCGGGAATCAAGCTGAAATCTGCCACTCGCCTGGAGCGATCGCCGGTCCCGAGGTGTCTGAGGCCACTGCGAGCGGCCACTCCACGCCCGGTGCTATCATCCCCTGCTCATTCGCTTATCACGGCCCCGCGCGCGCGGACACTCGAACATGGAACGACATCTCTCACGGCCCCACCTATTCCTCAGCGTCGCTCTCCTCATTGCCGGCACGGCCGCGCTGCCGGCACAGACGCCCACACCACCGGCACCGTTCGAGCCCACTGTCGGCCAGGCCGGCAAGGACGTCGTCTGGGTGCCTACCCCCGAGGCGTTGGTCGAGAAGATGCTCGACATGGCGGAGGTGGGGCCATCCGATCTGGTGATGGACTTGGGGTCTGGCGACGGGCGCAACATCATCGGCGCCGCCAAGCGCGGAGCGCGGGCGGTTGGCGTCGAGTTCAATCCAGACATGGTCGCGCTCGCGCGGCACCGTGCGTCGGAAGCAGGCGTCGGCGACAAGGCCACCTTCATCGAGGGTGACATGTACGCCGCCGATATCTCGAAGGCCACCGTGATGGCGCTCTTCCTCTTGCCGGTGAACATGGACAAGTTGGCGCCGAAGTTTCTCGAGCTCGCACCGGGCTCGCGTATCGTTGCCAATACGTTCGCGATCACCGGTTGGAACCCCGATCGCACCGAGTCGATCACGGCCTCTGGCTGTACGAGCTGGTGTACGGCGCTACTGTGGACCGTGCCCGCTAAGGTGGCCGGCACGTGGCAGACTCCTCAGGGCGACTTGATGCTCACGCAAGATTTTCAGGTCGTGGCCGGCACGCTGGGATCGATGCCCATCGTCGACGGCAAGCTCACCGGGCGGATGCTCCAGTTCTCCACGGGGGCGAGCGAGCACAGCGCGGAGGTCAGCGGCGATACCATGACAGGCACGGTCACGACGAACGGCCGGCAGGAGCGCTGGACGGCCACGCGGCGGCAGTAGGACGATCCGGCCGCGGATCGAAAGAACGGCTGCGTCCCCGCCCGGATGCTCCTTCCCTTGAACGAGAGGGCGTCATGATACGCGCAACCTGGCTGACGCTGTCGCTGATGGTCACGATGGGCGGCTGCTCGCAGCCGCCGCCCGAGCAGGGCATCATCGTCGACGCCGTCGCGGCGCTCGGGGGCGACCGCATTGCTCGTGCGACTTCGTTCTCCCTTCAGGCAGAGGGCACGCACTTCAACCTCGGTCAGGACGTGACGCCGGGT
>JAIVJN010000052.1 GCA_020200025.1 Acidobacteriota bacterium
GATGCCATCTTCTCCGAGATGCGCAGTTGCTCTTCGAGCTGTGCGCGCTCGGTGATGTCGGCCAGGATCACGATGGTGCCGGCCTGCGCGGACGCGCCCGAGACGGCTTGCAGCGGAATGATGGTGACGTTGACCAGGCGCTGCGCGGCGTCTCGTGGGCCCCGGTTGGTGAGCGGCATGCGGTACAGCGTCGCGCCGAGCGGCTGGTCGCGCCGTGCGCTGCGCAGCGCTTCGAGAAACGACATCTCGAAGAGATGATCGAGCGACTGGCCCAACGCCTCCGTGTGCGACGTCCCGACCATCTGCGCAAGCGCTTGATTCCACCGGATGACGCGGTCGTCCGGATCGATGACCATCAGGCCGGCGTCGAGCGACTCGAGGATGTTCTCGTTGAACGCCCGCAGCCGATCGAGCTCGGCAGCCTTGAGGTGGAGCTGTCTGTAGAGACGGCCGTTCTCGATGGCGGTGGCGGCCTGCCCGGCCACGGCCGCCATGAGCGCCAGGTCTTCGCTCGTCAGGGGCTCGCCGCTCTCGCGCCGTCCGAGCGCCAGAACCGCAATCGCCGACGCGCTGGAGACGCAAGGCACGAAGTAGTACATGCCCGCGTCCCGCCAGAACTCCACTTCTTCGGCGGTGAAGCGGCCCACCGCCAGGGGATCGTCGAGGCGGACCGGGTGTCCGAGCGAAACGCGGACGCCGATTCCCGAGTCCAGCTTCAGCCGAGGCGGGTGCGAATCGAACCCTTGCGCGCGGAGCGGCTCGAAATCACCTCCGGACGTCGGCAGCATCAGCGCCAGCCGATCGAGCACCAGGGTCTCTCTGATCCGCGCGACGAGCCGATCGCTCAGCCGTCCCAGATCGAGATCGCCGTTGAGCTCGCGGGCAAAAGCAACGAGCGCGCGGCGATAGTCGTAACGATCGCGATAGAACGCGCGATCGATCGTCGCCTGGACGGCATCCTTCACCGGTCGCGCAAGCAGCACGACGATGACGGTCGCAAGAAACGCGATGAGCCAACGGTGCTCGTCTTCCGTTTGAACGAAGACGCCGCTCGATGTGCGCAGGATGAGCGCGTAGATTGAGGCGATGGCGGCAACCGCAGCGGTGTAAACCAGCAGACGCTTGAGGATTACCTCGACGTCCATCAGCCGGTAGCGCACGATCGCCGAGGCAAATGCAAGCGGCACGAAGCCCAAGGGAATCGCCGCCAGCTCCATTGTGAGCGACGGCGTCGCGCCGAACGCCCAAGGCACGGCATAGCCAAGGGCGAACGGCATGGCGCCCAACGTGGTGCCCCAGACGATCCAGCGAAGCTGTCGCTTGGCGGTGACCGACCGTGCGCGCCCGAGTGCGCGGGCCAGCACCGCGAGAGCACCCGAGAGGAACGTGGCAAGGTGGAGCAACTGGAGCTGATCGAGCAACCCGATGACGCGGACGAAGTACTCGGGATCGAGCCCGGATCGGGCGAGCGCCAGCGCCCGCGTGGAGGCGAGCACCGCCGAGGGCAGGTAGATGGCCGGCAGCCAACGGGCGACGACCGCCGTGTAGCCCTGCGTGTGCGGTCGTTCGGGAAAGACCAGCGCGAAATGCAGGAAGAGCGGCGGCAGCAGCAGGAGTCCGATCTCGTCGGCCCAATAGAAGACCCAATCGACGCGATCGAAGCGCCCGCTGAACGAGAACGTGAAGGCGCCAAAGAACGCGACCGAAAGCCAGAAGAAGTGCAGCGTGGCCTGATCGAATGGACGCCGCGCGCGAACCGTCGCGCCGATAAGCAGCGTGAAGATGCCAACGGCCGCGAGCACGTAGTACAAAGCGCCGGCGCCCGAGGGGATCGGCGCCAGCCCCACCTCCACGACTTGCCGCGTCGTCAATCGCAGCAGCGTGTAGGTGTGCCGCTCTCCTGCCTGCGCACGTTGCTGCAACAGGAGCACCTCGTCGCGCCCTTCTACCGCCTGGCCGTCCACGGCGAGGAGCACATCGCCGGCGTGCACCCCAGAGCGGTCGGCCGCCGAGCCGCGCGCGACTTCCGCCGCCACGACACCCGCCTCCCGCTCGACCCACAGGACGCCATCTTCGACTTCGTTCGACGTCGCGCGCTGCATGACGTTCCAGATGCCGAGCGAGAGCAGCGCCAGGGCCACGGCGATGGGCAGGGCAGTGAGCGGCCACTCGAGGGGGCTCGCCGCAGGCATACCCGGGGCGTCTGGTTTCCGCGCGAATTCGAACATCTCGGGGTCTGGTGGTCGCAGCGGAGCAAACGCTATACCACGGTCATCTTCTGGCATTTATCTCTAAGTCATTGTCCAATCGACACTTCCCGATTATTTTTCATCTCCGAATACGCGCCGAATCCAAACGCTCGGCCGTACGATCCAATTTCTGGAATCGCGGGGCGGCTTTGGAGATTGCCGAGGCGGGCAGGACGAAGCTGCCCGCAGGCGGTGGGAGGCCGGCCGCCCACGACCGGTGAATTCGCGCCGCGGTCCAACCGTACCCGGATTGCGTCCTCAGAATTTGACGGTCAGTCCGCCGACTAGGAGCTTGGGCGGACGAGCCACGAGCAACTCGTCGTAGGGCGAGGCGTGGAGCGCCGTTTCCCGATAAACATTGCGGACGGCGACGAGCGCTTCCCATTCGGCGTGCAGGAAGTTGCGGAAGGGCAGGCGCTGGCTCAGTTGGAGATCGAATCGTCCGTCGAGGGCAGGATTCGGGCTCGCACCCGTGCTGTCGATGAATGCATTGCTCACGCGGTAGAGGACGAACACTCGCGTCGCAGTTCGGGGGACTTGGGTCTCGAGCCAGGTCGTCAGATCGTGCACCCGCTCGCTGCCTCGGCCCACAGCCGACGGCATCAGCGTGCGCAGTGCCGCCAGATCGGCCACCGGTGGGGTGTCGGTCCACTCCGCCGCACCCAGCGAGTAGTCGATGGCACCGCGAAGGTGCTCGGCAAACTCGTGGCTCAGGGTGACGCCAAGCCCTCGCAGCGTTACGTCTCCTGCGGAGGCAAGGAAGTAGTGACCGAGCGTGGCCGGTGGGCTGTCGTCCGAGCGCACGCCGAAGAGCGTGGTCATCTGGTCGTCGACCCGTTGATGGAACGCGCGGACCTGGATGGTTGCCTGTTGCATCGAACGTTCGACGGCGACTTCGTAGTGCTGCACGCTCTCGGTGCGAAATCCGGCAGCCGTCAGTGGCGAAAACGTTCGCTGCGGCGGCACGAACTCAGCTCGACTCGGCGGGAGGAACTCCTCGCGACCGGGGGCGGAGAGCTGGCGCGTGGTCAAGGCACGAATGCGCGTCTTTGGCGTCAGCGAAACCGTGGCGCCCAACTGCGGACTGAAAAGACCGGGGCCCTGCAGATAGTCGTAGTGCGCGTAGTTGGCGCCGTACTCGACCGTCAGGCGAGGCGACAGCGCCCATTGGTCGAAGGCGAACACCGATCCGACATTGCGGGCGGCGTCGGGCACGGCCGCAAGGGCGAGGGCATTGCCCCCTTCGTAGCGCTGCAACCCGTAGGACATACCGGCGGTATAGCGATGCGTGGCCGGCGCCCGGACAACGTAGTTGCCCGCAAGAATCCATGAGCTCAGATCACCCTGATTGAGGGCGGCCCGAACCACCCAATCACCGTGTCCACCAACCGGGGCGCCTACCGAGAAGAAGGCGACGCTCTTGGTGCGATCGAGTTGCAGCAGTTGGGACGGGTCGTCGAAGGCGCCCGTCGTGAGCAGATTCACTTGACCTTCGAGGGCGTCCGCGGTGAAGAGCGACGAGGCGAGGCGCGCCGACGACTCGACGGCACGGCCGACGAACTGCATCGAATCGGTGACGAACCAATCGTCATCGTCTGGTGGGAACTCCGCCCTCGCCACGGCATCACGCAGGATGGGGCGACGGAGGTGGCGTAGGCGCCACGCCGTCTCGCTCTCATCGCGTCCGTCGGCTCCCGCGTCAACCGGACTGGGAACGGCTGCTCCGCCGGTCCCGCCGACACCCGCTTCGACCACGCGGGGCTCGTCGTCAGCGCCGGACCGGCGCAAGGTAAACGACGAGGACGTGCGGCTGGAGGGCCGAACATCGACAATGGTCGTGCGAGCCGGGAGATAACCAGAGAGATGGGCGCGAACGAGGTAGGGGCCGGGAGAAAGCGAGCGCAGGCTGAATTGGCCCGCCCGATCGGTCACGGCAAAGGCCGTGCTGCCACCGAGAGCCGACACGACCACGCCGTCCAATGGCTGGCCGCGATCGTCGAGCACCACCCCGCCGATCGAGCCGGTGGTTGCCGCTGCCAGCTGCGTGACGCGAGCCGCAGCCTCGGCTACTCGGCTTTGCGCCGTAGCGTCTGCCGGGCCGACCATCGTCAGCGCGGCCATCAACGCCGGTACGACCAGACGATGGGG
Source organism: Acidobacteriota bacterium (assembly GCA_020200025.1). Lineage (GTDB taxonomy): Bacteria > Acidobacteriota > Vicinamibacteria > Vicinamibacterales > UBA2999 > JAIVJN01. Next base: position 4,398 of record JAIVJN010000052.1, read on the forward strand.
AGTGCTCATAGGGTCAGCCGCTCCCGGCCCGCCTCCGGGCGCTCGGAGGGGGCTGCAAGCTGGTAGCAGTTTACGACGCTTTCACACTGAAATTCACGTCTCGCGTCAGGGTTTTACCGGATGCCTTGTCGCTGATCTTGATTTCCAGGCGGTATTCGCCCTCGCCGAAGCTCTGCAGAGGGACCGTGATCCCGCCGGGCACGGGGAATTTCGCCGGGTCGAACTGGGGCGGCAAATTCGAGGCATTGATATTCTGCGGGTTGGTCTTGTTGAAGAACTTCTCCTCGCCGCCTTCTTTGCGATGGAAGTTGTACTCCATGATGAGGTTGGGCTTGCCCTCCGCATCGAGCCCCGAATTGTAGACCTGGTAGAAGATCGAGAGCTCCTCGGACTTGCCGAAGTCCATGTCGGCAGCCGGCACGAGCTCCTGCGCACCGAAGACGAACGGGCGTTCACGCGCTTCGTCCGGGTTGAGCGGCGCCTGAAGCATGTTCACCTTGTCGGCGACAATCACCGAGCTCGTCGCAAGCTCACCGTTGTTGAAATCGGGCACCGTGACCTGCGTCTTCGTCACGCCCACCTTGGCGGCCTGGTTCTTGGGTGCTTTCTCCGGCAGGCGTTCTTTCACGGCGATGTAGACGTCATAGGTGCCGGGCGTGGCCATGAACACACGGTTGAGCGAGGCGTTGCCGCCGCTCATCTGAGCCGCCGGAACGAAGTGAATGTCGTCCCAGGGATACTCGGTTTTCTCGTCGTCTTTCTTCTTGTCCTTGTCGCCTTCCGTGGCCGCCGCCGGCGAAGGGTTGACCACGCGGACGTACATCGCAACGTCGGTCGCCGGGGCGTTCTTGACGTTCAGGACGAACGGCACGAAGGTCCGCTGCTCTTGCGACTTGAGGAAGTAGGGCGTGATCTCCATCTGCACGTCGCCCGGGCCAGGCTGGCCAGCCATTACGCCGTCGACGAGCTTCACGATCTGCTCGATCTCCTGCTGCTCTTGCTTGCTGCGCTTCTTTTCGTCCTTCTGCTGCGCGACCAACGTCGGTGCCGCTACGACGAATGCCAAGAGGGTGAGCAGCGAGAGGACACGATTTCTTGCCATCATATGTCTCCTGAAGTTCAAGAATTCGGATCAACTGATCATAGGGATGCAATCTTGTGAAGTCAAACAGGCTAACCCACTGGCACGGTAGAGGTTCGCATCCTGTCGCGCGGCCATGATAATGTGCCCCTTCTTCAGGCCGCGCCCTTGCTTTTCCGGTCGGCGCTCAGAGACGGCGAGGCGGGCGCGCAGAGAAAGCTTGTGAAGCGATCCGGCAGTGGAAGCCGGCGGTCTTCTTCGGCGGTCCGTACCGCATCATCGATTTCGTTCTCAGTAATTGCATCAACTCCGGCCTGCGCCACATCTTCATCGCGACCCAATACAAGTCGCTCTCGCTCAACCGGCACATCCGTCAAGGATGGACCATCGTGTCGGAAGAGCTCGGCGAGTTCATCGAGATTCTTCCGCCGCAGAAGCGGGTCGGCGAGCAGTGGTATCAGGGCACGGCCGACGCCGTTTTCCAGAACTTGTACTCCATCGTCCGCGAGCAACCTCGCTACGTCGTCGTGCTCGCCGGCGATCACGTCTACAAGATGGACTACCGCAAGATGCTGCACTTCCATGTCGAGAAGCAGGCCGCCGTCACGCTCGCGGCCATCGAGGTACCCATCCAGGACGGCGTCCGCTTCGGTATCGTCGCTGTCGACGAGCGCAACCGGGCCATCGGCTTCCAGGAGAAGCCGAAGGCGCCCACGTCCATTGTCGGCCAGCCCCACCTCGCGCTGGCCTCGATGGGTATCTACGTCTTCGACATGGACGTGCTGCTCGCCGCGCTCGAGCGCGACGATGCGGATCCGGACTCGCTCCATGATTTTGGCAAGAACATCATCCCGCCGCTCATCGATACGGGACGGGTCTTCTCCTACCCGTTCTACGACGAGAACAAGAAAACGGCGAAGTACTGGCGCGATATTGGCACGCTCGACGCCTATTTCGATGCGAGCATGGATCTCTGCCGTGTGAACCCCGACTTCAACCTCTACGATCCGGAGTGGCCGCTGCGGACGGCTATGCCGCAGGCGCCGCCGGCCAAATTCGTCTTCGCCCAAGAGTGGCGTCGCGGCGAGGCACTCGACTCGATGATTTCGCAGGGCTGCATCGTGTCGGGCAGTACCATCATCGGGAGCATCCTGTGCCCGAACGTGCGGGTCCACAGCTTCTGCCAGATCGACCAGTCGATTCTCATGCCGGGCGTGCGCGTGGGACGGCATGCACGGATCAGACGTGCCATCATCGATCGCGACGTGCACATCCCGCGAGGCGCCCGCATCGGCTACGACGAGAGCGAGGATCGGAAGCGACACACGGTGAGCGATGGCGGCGTCGTCGTGGTGACGATGAACGACGAGCCGTACGTGGGCCCAATCGCCGACGAGCCCCTGCGCCGCGAGGCCGAGGCCGATCGGCGGGGGTGAGCCGGGAAGAAATTCCTGAGGTGATGGATCCTTCATGAAGATAAGCGAAATCAAGGCCCGCGAGATTCTCGACTCGCGCGGCAATCCGACAGTCGAAGTCGACGTCGTGCTCGAAGGCGGCGCCCGGGGACGTGCGGCAGTACCGTCAGGCGCCTCGACTGGCGAACGCGAAGCGCTGGAGCTGCGCGACGGCGACCAGCAGCGGTATCTCGGCAAAGGTGTCGCGAAGGCGGTGGCGAATGTCAACGGCGAGATCGCGCAGCACCTGGTCGGACGCGAGGTGACGCAGCGGGCGCTCGATGAGGGGATGATCGCGCTCGATGGCACGGCGTCGAAGGCACGACTGGGGGCCAATGCGCTGCTCGGTGTCTCGATCGCCGCGCTCAAGGCCGAGGCCGCACACACCGGATGGCCGCTCTACGTGCACATCGGCAGCCTCGCCGGCACGCGGGGAGGCTACGTGCTACCGGTGCCGATGATGAATATCCTCAACGGCGGCGCACATGCCGACTCGAACGTCGACTTTCAAGAGTTCATGGTCATGCCGGTGGGCTGCTCCACCTTCGCTGACGCTCTCCGTGCGGGGGCGGAGATCTTTCACAGCCTGCGGGGACTGTTGAAAACGCGCGGTCTCGCCACCGGGATCGGCGACGAAGGCGGCTTCGCGCCGAGCCTGCGCTCGAACAAAGAAGCCATCGAGCTCGTGCTCGAAGCCGTCGGAACGGCGGGCTACCGCGCGGGCGACGACGTCCATTTGGCGCTCGACATCGCGGCGAGCGAGCTCTGGGCGCCCTCGACTTCGCCCGGGGCAAGCGGGAACGGCCGCTACGAGTTCAAGAAGTCGGGCGAGCCTGCGCGCGATTCCGCCGGAATGGTGGAGCTCTACGTCGATTGGTGCAATCAGTATCCGATCATCTCGATCGAAGATGGCTGCGCGGAAGGTGACTGGGACGGCTGGGCGATGCTGTCGCGCGCGCTCGGCGACCGCGTTCAGCTCGTCGGCGATGATGTGTTCGTGACCAACTCGGCGATCTTGAAAAAGGGAATCGACGCGCGCGTGGGCAACGCGCTGCTCGTCAAGCTCAATCAGATCGGCACCGTCACCGAGACGCTGGACGCGGTTGCGCTGGCCGGCAGCGCCGATTACGCGACTGTCATCTCGCACCGATCGGGCGAGACCGAGGACACGACGATTGCCGATCTCGCGGTCGGCACATCGGCTGGACAGATCAAGACTGGCTCGGCGTCGCGCAGCGATCGGGTGGCCAAATACAATCAGTTGCTGCGCATCGAAGAAGAGCTGGGGTCGGACGGCAGGTATGCGGGCCGCGGCGCGATCAAGCAACTGAAATAGAGACAACACGAAGATCACGAAGGCCACGGAAAAATCACCCAACGGTTGTGAAGCGAATCTGAGAGAGCCCAGAGTTTCGTGACCTTCGTGGTCTTCGTGTCGTTTTCTTGATCCCATGTCTAGCCTCGTTCTGCTCCGTCACGGCGAATCCACCTGGAACAAAGAGAACCGCTTCACGGGTTGGACCGATGTCGACTTGACCGACAAAGGCCGCCTCGAGGCGACTGAGGCGGCGAGGTTGCTCAAGGAGGGTGGATACACCTTCGACGTCGCGTTCACGTCGGTGCTGACGCGTGCGATCCGCACGTGCTGGATCACACGCGACGAGATGGATCTCCTGTGGATTCCGGTCAAGAAGAGCTGGCGTCTCAACGAGCGTCACTACGGCGCCCTCCAAGGACTGAATAAGGCGGAAACGGCTGCCGCCCACGGCGAGGACCAAGTGAAGATCTGGCGGCGGAGCTACGACATCCCGCCGCCGCCGCTCGCGCCCGACGATCCGCGCCACCCGCAGCGGGAGGCACGCTACCGAGACGTGGCACCGCACGACCTGCCCCTCACCGAGTCGTTGAAAGATACCGTGGCGCGCTTCCTGCCCTGCTGGCACGAGGTGATCGCACCTCCTATCCGCTCGGGCGCGCGTGTGCTCATCACCGCTCACGGCAATTCGCTGCGTGCGCTGGTGAAGTTTCTCGATCACGTCTCGGACGAAGCCATCGTCGAGCTGAATATTCCGACTGGCATCCCGTTGGTTTATGAGCTCGACGACAGCCTAAAGCCGATTCGGCACTTCTACTTGGGCGATCCAGAGGCCGCCAAGCGGGCGGCCGAGGCGGTGGCGAAGCAGGCCGTCGCGCCGCGGTAAAATCGGCGGCCGTGACCCTTCCTCGGACCGACACCGACGTGCTCGTCGCGGGCGGCGGACTCGCCGGCCTCACGCTGGCCCGACAGCTCAAGCGCGAGTCGCCCGACCTCCGCGTTCTCATCGTCGAGAAGCGCGTGCACCCGGTGCCCGAAGCCGCCTTCAAGGTGGGTGAGTCGAGTGTCGAGATCGGCGCGCACTACTTCCAGAAGGTGCTCGACCTCGACTCGCATCTGCGCGCGGCACACCTCGAGAAGCTGGGTCTGCGCTACTTTTTTCCGCACGATGACAACCGGGTGCTGGAACAGCGCGTCGAGCTCGGGCCGCCGACGTTCCCGCCGGTGCCCTCGTTCCAACTGGACCGCGGGCGGCTCGAGAACGCACTCACGGAGATGGTCCGCGCCGCCGGCGTCGAGGTCGTCGAGAACGGCGCGGTTCGCGCGGTCGAGATTGGCGGCGAACAGCACACGGCACACATCACGGGCCCCGACGGGACCTGCGAGGCTCGGGCCCGCTGGATCGTCGATGCCACGGGTCGGCACGGCCTGTTGCGACGAAAGTTCGGCCTCACGCGCGAATCGACCCACCGCGCCAACGCCTGCTGGTTCCGCGTCAGCACGCGCCTGAAGATTGACGACTGGGTCGATGACGTGCGGTGGCAGGCGCGTGTCCCGGGCGGCCAGCGCTGGATGAGCACCGTCCACATGATGGGGCGCGGCTACTGGGTGTGGTTCATCCCGCTCGGCAACGGCTCCACCAGCGTCGGCATTGTCGTCGATGCGAGCCTTCATGATTACTCGCGCCTCAACCGCCTCGATCGCGCCGAAGCATGGCTGCGCGAGTTCGAGCCGCAGAGCGCCGACGTGGTGGCCGCGCATCGTGGTCAGGTCGAGGACTTTCTCGCGCTCAAGGAGTACGCGCACGGGTGTGAGCGCGTCTACTCGCCCGATCGATGGGCGCTCACCGGTGAAGCGGGCGTGTTCACGGATCCGTTCTACTCGCCCGGATCGGACTTCATCGCCCTCGGGAACGAGTGCATCACCGATCTCATCCTGCGCGACCGGGCGGGCGAAGACATCGCGGCCCGCACTGAGTTCTTCAACACCCAGTATCTGCGGCTGTTCGACGCCTTCATCCGCCTCTACGACGGGCAGTATCCGATCATGGGCAACGCCCAGGTGATGACGGCGAAAGTGGCGTGGGACAACGTGGCGTACTGGGGCATCACGGCCAAGCTGTACTTTCAGCGGCGCTACAAGCGGCCGGAGTTCATGGAGTCGATCGGCGGCCTGCTGCGCCGCTTCTTCGTGCTGCACGCCCGGATGCAGACGCTCTTTCGCGAATGGAACGCGCGTGACGCCGCGCACTACGAAGGCGCGTTCGCCAACGTCGTCGACGTCGAATCGATGCGCGCACTGCAAGCCGACTTGAGCGCGCCGGCCATGGACGACGAGTCGCTCCGTGCGAGGCTCGAGGCCAACTTCGTGTATCTCGAGCGCGTGGCCCGCACCTTTCAGGCGATGGCAGCGGAGACCGATCCGGCACTGACGCGCTTTGTGCCTGCCGGGCCTGGCGAGGGCGGGCTGCTCGATCTGACGGCCCTGCGGTTGGCGCCCTCGCTCACCTCACACGGCGCGAATCACCAGCGCTGAGTCGTTGCCGCCAAAGGCGAGGGATGTCGAGACGCCGCAGCCCACTCGTTTGGCGCGTGCCTCGGTCACGACGTCGAGATTGCACTCGGGGTCCCGCGTGACGTGATTGGCCGTCGGCGGAATGACGCCACGGGCGATCGTCAACGCCAGCGCCGCGGCTTCGACGGCGCCAGCCGCCCCCAGGCAGTGCCCGACCAACGACTTCAGCGAGGTGACCGGCACGTCTCGAGCGCGCTCGCCAAGGGCCCGGTAAAACCCCTTCGCTTCGGCCAGGTCGTTCTGCGGCGTCGCGGTCCCATGCGCGTTGATGTGATCGACATCATCTGGGCCGGCGCCGGCATCGGCAAGGGCCATTCGGACGATCGACGCCACGACCCGCCCTTCGGGCTCCGGGGCCGTCGGATGGAAGGCTTCGCAAGCGAGCGCATACCCGGCGAGCTCTGCATAGATCGTGGCCCCGCGACGGGTGGCCCGATCGTAGTCTTCGAGCACGAGCATGCCAGCGCCTTCGCCGATGTTCATGCCGCTGCGTGTTGTATCGAAGGGGCGGCACGGCCCGGCATCCATCAACCGCAAGGCGTTGAACCCGCTGAAGGTCAGGCGTGACAGGGCATCGGTGCCGCCCGCGATCGCGACGTCGAGACGGCCGCCGCGGATGAGCGAGGCTGCCTGTCCGATGGCAATGGTGCTCGACGAGCAGGCGGCGACCACACACGAGCGCGCGCCCTCGAAGCCGAGCTCGCCGGCGACGATGTCGACCGGCGTACTCGAGAAATGATTCCAGGCCTGCGACGGCCTGGCGTGTGCAATGCCGTCGGTGCGCATCGTGAAGAAGTAGTTTTCATTGCGCAACAGGTCGGCAGTACCGGCGCCCATCAGTACGCCCGCCCGCCCGCGATCGAGCTCTGGTCCGATCACGCGCGCGTCCTCCACCGCCTCGCGAGAGGCGAGGAGGCCGATCTGGTCGGCGCGCGACAACCGACGGCGTTCGAGTGGCGTCAACCGCGCGTGCAATTCGTCGGTTCGGACCTCGCCGGCGACGCCGCTCCGGTAGCCGCTCGCGTCGAACAGCGTCACCGGTCGCACGGCGCACTCCGCGGCCAGCATACGGGTCCAATTCTCCTCGCGCGTCAGACCAAGCCCGCTGACGAGGCCGATGCCGGTGATTGCAACCCGTTTACGGCTCACTCCATCACCTCGGCCATCAGCGCGCGGCGTTTGCCGCTGGCCTGATCGTGCAGCCAGGGTGCGAGCTCCTCGATCACACGCTCGATCTTGCGCCTTTCGCCGCGCTTCGACAGGCCGGCGGCCAGAAGAGGAATGAACTGCGCCGGCACCGAGCACAGTGAGAACGCCAGGAAAGCGATGCGCTCGATGGGCGAATGATCGCGCGGGCCTCGCCCAACCAAGCTGCCGACATAGCGGCCGACGACACCGTAGACGTCGGCCGCGAGCGCCGCGGTGCCACCGTGCCGCCCGCGCGCGACGCTGCGCCGTTCCCGAAGCGACTCGAGGAATTCCTCGCGGGTGGCGCCAGGAGCCTCGGTCCACGTCGTGCCGACGCGTCGCAACGTGTGCGCATCGCTGCCACCCACCATCGCCCACGATCCAGTTGAGGACTGCGCGATACGCTCGACCAGATCGTTGTGCGCAGCCAGCATCGCTCCGTTTCGCACCTCGACGGCGGGCACCTCGAGCAAGAGGCGCAGGTAGTCGGACACGGGCACGCCCGGCTGATAGAAGTGCCACAAGTGATTCAGCGTGAAGACGACGCCGGCTTGGCGCGATCGAGCACACACGTCGAAGATGTTCGCACGCAGCGATTGCAGCTCCCAGTGCAGGGCCTCGTCGTGCCCGTAGACGCCAATGTGCACGTCGAGGTCCGCGTCCGGCATGCGGCACGAGACTTCTTCGCCCACGATGAAATCGGCGGCGTCTGGATGGCGGTCGAGAAACGCCTTGCAGCCATCGATCGAGTCGTGGTCGGTGATGGTGACGAGATCCATCCCGCGCGCGCGGGCGACGCGATACACCGCCTCGGGGTCGGAATAGCAATCGCGACTTCGCAAGAACGCGAGGTTGCGGTTCTGCCGCGAATGGAGGGAGTGCACGTGCATATCGGCGCGCAGCATCGTCATTTGAGCGGCTTCAGCACCATGATCTGCACGACCGTCGATCCGACGTCGTCATAGCGGTTGGGCAGGAGGCTCTTACCGACATCGGCGCGCAGAATCGTGTTCCACGGCGCCCTCAGATTGACAGCCATGCCCACGCCTGTAATCGGCTGCCAATCGCGCGCCACGGCATGGTCGCGGCCCCACGCCTGGTCGAGAAACACGTCGAGGCGGTACTGCTCGAAGATGTTGAACGAGTACGCGCCGCGGATCATGCCGACCTCGTCGAAGCGGATGCCGGACGAGGGCACGCCGTGCAGACGGGTGTCGTCGAACAAGCCGAACTGATACCGGCTGAAGCGATCGAGGTGTCGGCTCGTGAAGTACGAACCGTTGAAATGGATTTTGCTGAAGGCATCGAGAAAGATGTCCTTCGAGAGATGGGCCGAGAATCTCGCGTAGGTGCGGCGCGGCGGCTCGACGTCGGCCCCAGGAAGGCCCCACGGCTCCCACGACGCGCGCCCGAACCAGGTGGCGTTGCTCAGGAAGCTGTAGCCGCCTCGTCGATACTCCCAGCTCGCGCCGAGGCCACTGGTGACAGTGCTCGACGGCAGGACAAAGCTTTCGGCTGTCGTGGTATCGCGCACGAACGGGTCGAAACGCAGATGGTAATGGCCTTGAAGCTTCTGGAACGGGGTGTACTGCCAGCCGACGTTCAGGCCGGCCGTCAACGGCCACGTGAGCACGCGCTCGGCGTCGCGTTCACCGCCTTCTCCGTACACTCGATCGCTTGACGGCGCGGCAATGGCGAAGAAGTCGAGGCTCGCATCGAGCGACGTACCGCCCAGTTTCGGACGCTGGATGTTTCCCGCCGCCAGGACCCCGGCGAAGAGCAGCGCAAACTGCGTGTCCGGCTGCCCGCGGAACTCGAAGTCGAGATAGTTGAGGCCGACGATGGGGAGCGGGAACGCGTACGAGGGATCCAGGAGCACGCCCATGGCCAGCGCTCGTGCGCTCGTCGTGGCACGCTCGCTCACGATGCGTGTCTCGCCCTCCTTGACGAGGTAGCGCAACCCCCGTTCCGTGTCGCGGTACATGATGCGATCGCTCGTCCGGGCCGCGGCGCGCGCCTCGACGAAGTCGTCGCTGTTCACCTGTACGCCATCGAACGTGACCGCCTTTTCGAGCAGGAGGTTGCGGCCCGCGATGAGCACAATCTGTTTAGCGG
>JAIVJN010000053.1 GCA_020200025.1 Acidobacteriota bacterium
CCTCGGCGCCGACCGCGGCGGCCGCCGAGCGATCCGCTGAGGAAGTTGATGATGATCATTGCGACCACGATCCAGACGACGAACGGGATGCCGCCGTCACGACTGACCCGGCGCCGCGCTGGCGCCGGCGCCGGCATCGGCACGGCATCGAGCGTGACGTTACGCCCCTGCGCGATGCGTTCGGCGATGCGGCCGACACCGGCGAGAAGTCCCTGGCCGTACTGGCCCTGGCGGAAGAAGGGGGTCATCGTCTCGCGGCTCGTCTCGCCGGCGAACCCATCGGTGATGAATCCCTCGAGCTCGTAGCCGACCTCGACCCTCACCTGCCGGTCGTTGACTGCCAGCAGCACCAGCAGCCCGTTCTCACGGCCCTTGTGGCCGACGCCTTTGCCGCGGTTCTCGAACATCCTGGTCGCCAAGCCATGGATGTCGCCCCACGGCTCGAATGTCTTCACCGTCGCGACAACGATGACGTCGCCGCTGGCCGCTTGAAGGCGGCGAATCAACGTGTCGAGCGCCTGCGCGGACGAGGCATCGATGACGCCAGCGAAGTCGTTGACCGGCGCTGTCAGCGCCGGGGGAACCGGCTGCGCCGACGCGACGTCCAGAAAGACGACGTGGCTCGTGACGACGAGCGCGACGAGCGCGGCGCCGAAATGCAGTCGGGCGTTCATGTCGACTGGGCCGGCCCAGACGCATCTGGTCCAGGTTCCCGAGAGAACGCGGGGAGGCTGGCGGACGGTGTGGGGAGCTCGCGCCAGGCGTCGACCAGCCGCGCGAGGCTCGTGACCGCCTCCAGGTACGCTGGGAAGATGCGCGTCGGGTCGACGGTGCTCGTCTGATCGGGATTGGCGAGCGCCATCACGTCATCGAAGACGCGGACGTCGAGATGCGTTCGCGCGCCGACGAACGCGGCCAGTTCCGCGGCGTTGGCCGGCGATGCGCCCTCGAGGCGCGCGAGGTGGCGGAGCAACACGGCAAATCCTGGTGCCGAGTCGACAACGAGCGCGGCGATGTCGCGGGGTCGCCCGCCACACTCGAGGTATTCCTCCCGTAGGTAAAGCAGGTGACTGCGGATCTGCACTTCGCACGCACGCCGGAGATCCTCGTAGCTCATCTCGCCAACCAGGAGGAACGGGTCGGACCCGAACAGGACCGTCGCCGTTTCGCGCATCTCGGCATACTCGATGGGAAAGGCATCGGCCGAGCGACCGAACTCGTCGCGCGTCAGCACCAGCGGAGCGGCCACACGCGCGCGCTGCCAGTCCTTGGCGCGGGCCGCGCAGGCGTCCAGATCGTCGAGCGACAACGACTCCACGAGCACCAGGCTCGGCACGAGCCGCTGCAGGGCACGCCCATAGGCGGCGACCGCGATCAGTCGGTTTGCGAAGATGCGTCGGAGATCGTCGACGAGCGGTCCCAGGTCGGCGCGAGCGCCAGAGTCCATTCCCTCTATTGTAGGACGCCGACGGCCAAGCGACGGCGAGGGTACAATGTCGCGTCGGAATGCGACTGCGAGAGCTTCAGATCGGCTGCTTCGGCGGCGGCACCGGACTTCCCAGCCTGCTCGGCGGCCTGAAGCGCAATCCGTGGCTGCGGGCTCACGCCGTCGTCACCACCTTTGACAGTGGCGGCAGCTCGGGTCAGCTTCGCGACGAGTTGGGCGTGCTCCCGCCCGGCGACGTGTTGCGCTGCGCGCTCGCGCTCGCGCGAAACGAGGGCGAGGCGCGGCGCGTGCTGCTGGCACGGCTGCCCACACTCGAGCACCAGCGGCTCGGCGGCCACACCGGCGGCAATTTGCTGCTCTCGATGATGGAACGCTACAGCGGCGACTTTCTCGCGGCCATCGGCGGCCTGCGAGCGCTGCTCGGGTGTCAAGGGGCGGTGTGGCCCATCAGCGTCGAGCGCGCGACGCTGTGCGCCGAATATGCGGATGGTGCCGTCACTCGCGGCGAGGTTGAGGTCGATCAGGGGCACGACCGCGGCCACGAAGTGCGACGTGTCTGGCTCGAGCCGCCGGCACGCATCCACACCGCCGTCCGCGATGCCATCGCCCGCTTCGATGCGGTCATCATTGGCCCAGGGAGTTTTTTCACGAGCCTCATGCCGACGCTCCTGGTCGATGGTCTCCAGGAAGCGATCGCACAGGTGCCGGGCCCCATCGTGCTCGTCGCCAACCTGCTCACCGAGGGGCGGGGGATGGGGCGATTCACCGCCGCCGACGCCGCCCGCTGGGTGTGCAGCGCCATCGGGCGCCGTGTCGACGTCGTCGTGTTCAACACGGGACGGCCCGCGGCAGCGGCGTTGGCTCGATATGAGCTCGAACACAAGATGCCGCTCGCGCTCGGGCACCTGCCCGAGGGCGTCGATCTGGTCGAAGGGGATTTCTGGGAATCGGACATCGCCCGTCACGACCGGCGACGTTTGTCCTATGCAGTCTGGTCGGTTCTTTCGCGGAGGCTGTTGACGTGAAATCGCAACTCTTGATCGTGGTGACAATGACGGCGATGCTGGCGCCGCGCCTCGGCGCCCAGCCGACGGACGCGCAGGCAGTCCTCGCCTCGATCGATGCAAAGACCAAGGCGTACGGCGATGTGGCCATGCGCATCTGGTCGTTCGCCGAAGTCGGCTATCAGGAGACGCAGAGCAGCGCCCTCCTGCAAGAGCAATTGAAGGCCGCCGGCTTCGAGGTGAAGGCTGGCGTCGCCGAGATTCCGACCGCGTTCGTGGCGAGTTGGGGCTCCGGCCAACCCGTCATCGGCATCGTCGGCGAGTTCGACGCCTTGCCGGGCTTGTCACAGGCGGCGTCGCCCGAGCGAAAACCGCTCGTCGAGAATGGTGCCGGACACGGTTGTGGACATCATCTGTTCGGCACGGCGTCAACCGCCGCCGCCATTGCCGTGAAAGAGTGGCTGTCGACGAACAAACGTTCGGGTACGTTGCGCTTCTTCGGCACCCCTGCCGAGGAGGGCGGCTCGGGGAAGGTCTACATGCTCCGCGCAGGACTCTTCGACGATGTGGACGCCGTCGTCGGTTGGCATCCGGGAGACCGGCACTCGGCCAGCGCCAGCAGCACGTTGGCCAATGTGACAGGCAAGTTCCGCTTCCGCGGCGTGTCGGCGCACGCCTCCTCGGCGCCCGATCGAGGCCGCTCGGCCCTCGATGGTGTGGAGGCGATGAACGCGATGGTGAACCTGATGCGCGAGCACATCCCCTCGGATACGCGCATTCACTATGTCATCACCAACGGCGGGCGCGCGCCGAACGTCGTGCCCGACTTTGCCGAGGTCTACTATTACGCGCGTCATCACGACATGCGGGTCCTCGATTCGATCTGGGAGCGCATCGTCAACGCGTCGAAGGGCGCGGCTCTTGGGACCGGTACGACGGTCGAGCTCGAGCTCACCGGCTCGGTGTGGAATGTCCTGCCCAACGACCATTTGGTCGGCTTGATGCAGGCCAACCTGCAACGTGTCGGCGGCTACGAGTACACCCCGCTCGAGCGGGCGTTTGCCGAGACCCTGCGCCAATCGCTCGAAGGCACACTGCCCCCGATTGATTCGACCGATACGGTGCTGACGCCCGAAGGTGGCATCGGCAGCGCGTCGACTGACATGGGGGACGTAAGTTGGCGCGTGCCGACCGTGCAGCTCACGGCGGCCACGTGGGTGCCGGGGACTCCGGCCCATAGCTGGCAGGCGGTGGCCGCCGGGGGAATGTCCATCGGCGTCAAAGGCATGATGGTCGCGGCAAAGACGATGGCGCTGACGACGATGGATCTCTTCAGCGAGCCCTCGCACGTGGAAAAGGCGAGAGCCGATCTCGAGCGCAAGCGCGGGCCGAACTTCAAGTATTCGACACGGCTCGCCGATCGCAAGCCCGCATTGGACTATCGGAAGTAAGACAACACGAAGATCACGAAGAAGATTTTTTTTGGCGGGCCTTGGCCGGCGCGGAAGCTTTTGCGGAGCGTCCTGGCGCCTTGCGCGCCGTCGTTATGGTCTCGTCTTCGGCTTTTTTCTTCTTCGTGGCCTTCGTGATCGTGTTGTCCTGATCCGTCGTTCGCCCTTCTTTGATCTCGAGCGCCCGGGCGATGATCTTCTCGAACATCTTGCCGGTGTCGCCACCTTGCGCGGGGCGGTTGCTGCGCCAGATGGACGGATTATCGGCGGCGAGAATGTCCGCCAGGTCGGCCTCGGGTGTCTTGACGCTGAGCGGCGCGAGCTCGGCGATGTCGACAGGACCCGACCAGTCATCGCGATGCTTGATCAGCAGCCAACTGCGACCATCCGATTCGCCGCGGCCGCCGTATCCTCGGGTTCGTACGAGCACCCACGAGCCTTTCAGCTTGTAGCCGTCCACACGAAACTTGAGGTCGCCCTTCCGCAGCGCCGCATCCACATCGGCGACTTCGGGTGCCCACGTGCCGATATCCCAGAGCATGACGATACCGGCGCCGTAGCCTTCGGGGATGACGCCTTCGAAGTTGCCGTACTCGATCGGATGATCTTCGACCTTCATCGCCAAGCGCTTGTCGCTCGGGTTGAGCGACGGGCCTTTGGGGACGGCCCATGAGAGCAGCACACCCTTCCATTCCAGCCGCAAGTCATAGTGCAGGTGAGAGGCGAGATGCTTCTGGACGCAAAAGAACAGCGGCTCGTCCGCCTTCGGCTTCTCGGGTACCGATCCGGCGGGCTCGGGAGACTTCGCGAAGTTGCGTTTCTTTTTGTACTCGTCGAGAGCCACGGTCAGAGTTCAGAGTTCAGTGCAAAGTGCAACGAGCTCGGAGTGCAGAATCAAGAGTTAGAAGAGCCAGGTGCAGCAGAGCTCGCCACGACAAACGAGCACGAGGGAAAGAATAGCGCGAAACGCCTCGCCAGGCAGAAGTCGCCTGGTCGAGCACGGCACGAAAAAAGATGCCAGGGTAAGCTGTACCGGTACCGTAGCTGACCCCGTGAGCGTTCTCCTTCTAAGTACCTATGACCTTGGCCGCCAGCCCTTCGGGCTGGCGTCGCCGGCCGCGTGGCTGCGGCGCGCCGGCCTCGAGGTGCGGCTGGTGGATCTCTCGCGCCAGCGCGTCGAGGAATCGGTCCTGGCCGACGCCCGCTTCGCCGGCCTGTATCTGCCGATGCACACCGCGACGCGCCTTGCGCTGCCCGTCATCGACCGCATCAAGGCAGCGAACCCTGGCGCAACGATTTGCGCCTTCGGACTGTATGCGGCGCTCAACGAACGATTGCTTCGCGAGCGCGGCGCCGACGTAGTTCTGGGTCCCGAGTTCGAGGCGGATTTGGTCGCCGCCGCTCTCGGCACGCTACCCGCCGCCGCGCGCGCGCGCCCGGGTTTCGCTGCAGAACCCACCGGCGGCGACGGCGGGCTCGACGCACTCATGAGCCCGATCAGCCTGCCCAAGCTGCATTTCATCGCTCCCGACCGTAGCGGTTTGCCCGGGCTCGATCGCTACGCGGCACTCCAGATGCCCGATGGCTCGCGCCGCCTCGCCGGAGCGACCGAGGCGACACGCGGCTGCAAGCATCGATGTCGCCACTGCCCGATCGTGCCAGTGTACGATGGTGCGTTTCGCGTCGTCCCGCTCGAAGTCGTGCTCGCCGACGTCCGTGCCCAGGTCGAACGCGGCGCGGAGCACATCACCTTCGGTGACCCGGACTTCTTCAACGGTCCAACCCACGCGCGGCGGCTCGTCGAAGCGCTCCACGCCGAATGGCCCGGCGTCACCTACGACGCGACGATCAAGGTCGAGCATCTGCTCGCTCACCGCGGGCTCCTCGGCACGCTGGTCTCGACGGGGTGCCTCTTCGTCACGACCGCCGTCGAGTCGCTCGACGATGCGGTATTGGCGAAGCTCGAGAAAGGGCACAGTCGGGCCGATGTCATCGACGCCCTACGCCTCAGCAAGGAGGCGGGCCTGGCGTTGGCGCCCACCTTCGTGGCGTTCACGCCCTGGACGTCGCTCGCGAGCTATCTGGATATGCTCGACATCGTGGAGGCTCTTGACCTCGTCGACCACGTGGCCCCGGTACAGTGGTCGATACGGCTGCTCATCACCGAGGGCTCTCGCCTGCTGGAGCTCGAGGACATCCGCCGCCGCGTCAGCGCATTCGATCCCGTCACGTTGGCACACTCCTGGACTCACCTGGATCCTCGCATCGATGCGCTCCAGCAGCGGGTGATGACGACGGTTGGCGTCCATCTCGGTCGACCGCGGCGCGAGAGCTTCGCAGCGGTTCGTGCGCTGGCGTCCGACGCGGCTGGGGCCGTGCCACGAACCGAGCAGCGAGACCGCCTTGCCCGCGCGGCCATCCCGTATCTCAACGAGCCTTGGTACTGTTGAGCGGAACCCACTGCAGAGCAGGGGGCTCTGGTTTAGGAAGCTCGCAGACAGGGTGCAACCGGTGCGTTCAGGTGCGACAGGTGCGTTAGGTACTTGGGTGCGCGGTGCGATGGGCGCTTCGGTGCGTCAGGTGCAATGCAACACAGTTCACAGTCACAGTTCGCAAACATGACTGCCAACTGTCAACTGCCGTCTGCTGTCTGAATTGCCATGAAGCGCGTCCTTCTTTTCGCGACGACGACCGGATATCAGACGCGGATGTTCGGTGAGGCGGCCGAGCGTCTTGGCGTCCGCCTGGTCTTTGCCACGGACCGCTGCGACCAACTCGACGA
The DNA here is from genome assembly GCA_020200025.1 of Acidobacteriota bacterium. Lineage (GTDB taxonomy): Bacteria > Acidobacteriota > Vicinamibacteria > Vicinamibacterales > UBA2999 > JAIVJN01. The sequence goes on from JAIVJN010000053.1 coordinate 6,685, forward strand.
CCCGTGGTGGGATGGTGCAATCGCGGTGCGCTTCCAGCACGAAGCGGCCTCGGTCGACGAACTTCGGCGGGAGCTCGGCACGCGCCCGGTTGATGGCGTGCTCGCGCTCGGCGACCGGCCGACCATCCTCGCCGCTCACGCCGCCTGTTTGTTTGGCGTGCCTTTCCATTCCCCGGACGCGGCTCGGGCCGCCCGCGACAAACGGCTCACGCGCAAGCGGTTCGCCGATGCCGGGCTACGCGCGCCAACCTTCATCGTCGCCTCATTGACCGAGGATCCGCGCTCGCTCGCGGCCCGCGTCCCGTTTCCCTGCGTCGTCAAGCCTACGGGGCTCTCGGGCAGCCGCGGCGTCATCCGTGCCAACAACGAGCACGAGCTCGTCGCGGCGTTCGAACGTGTCCGGCGGTTGCTCTCCTCGATCGAGATGCGCGCCAGCGAGGACGGGCTGGCGTCGGCTATCCTCATCGAGGAATACATTGACGGGCAGGAGTACGCGGTCGAAGCCGTTCTGGAGCGCGGCGCTTTGTGCCTGACGACGATCTTCGACAAGCCGGACCCTCTCGACGGGCCGTTCTTCGAAGAAACGCTCTACGTCACGCCTTCTCGCGCACATGCCTCGCGTCAGACGGCGATCATCGGAGGCGTCACGCGCGCGGCCGGCGCCCTCGGACTCTCGCATGGTCCGATCCATGCCGAGTGCCGTGTCAATGCGCGGGGTGTTTTCGTGCTCGAGGTTGCCGCGCGACCGATCGGCGGCTTGTGCGCCCGCGCGCTCGCGTTCGTCGATCAGGCGGCGCGTCGAGCGACCCTCGAGGAGCTGCTGCTACGCCACGCCGTCGGAGAGTCGCTCGCCGAGTGGCGCCGCGAGACCGCGGCCAGCGGCGTGATGATGATTCCGATTCCGCGGCAGGGGATTTACCGCGGCGTTGAAGGACAGGCCCAGGCGCGAAAGGTGAGGGGCGTCGACGATGTGATGGTCACGGCGAAACCGGATCAGCGTCTCGTGCCGCTGCCCGAGGGAGCCAGCTACTTGGGATTCATCTTCGCGCACGCGGACGACCCGTCGCGAGTGGAGATCGCGCTACGGGCGGCGCATGATCGATTGACCTTCGCGATCGACCCGGCACTCCCGATGCTCTGAGCCGCCTGGCCCCGCGTGCGCGATCTACTTCGCCTGTTGCGGGACGTACCCGGGCGGAAGGGCGGCACCCTCGCCGAAGAAGAACTCTTCGAGGTGCTTTTGAATGAGCTCTTGGCCTTCCTTCTGCCACGGCATCAGCCGATATTCGTTGAGAATCATCTTCTGATGCTCCTCCCAGAGCTTCCACGCCTGGGCAGACACGCGGTCGTACAGCCGTCTACCCAGTTCGCCGGGCCAGGGAGGAGTGTCGAGACCGGGCAACTCCTTCTGGAACTTCACGCAGAGAACCGTTCGGCCGGACGCGTTCTCTGCCGGAAGATCGGGAGGACCCATCGGACCACCGCACATACTCATGGCCGTATTCTACCAAGCTCGGGCGAGAGGTGCGGTACGTAGGTGGGACGGGACGGTGGGGACTTCGGTACTTAGGTGCGATGGGTACTTAGGTGCGATGGGTACTTGGGTGCGATGGGTACTTGGGTGCGATGGGTGCTTGGGTGCGATGGGGCCGACCCGCCCATGGGCACCGGTCGCCCCGCCTGACACCGCCTACCGGAGCACCGGTGACACTTGCCTCTGCACCCAAGCACGCGAGTACGTGTCTCACCCCGAAGGCTGCGTGGAACTGGAAGACCGTTAATCGGTGTGTCACGACTTAATCGGTGTGTCACGACCGTCCTGCACCCGCCACATTCCCATCCTTGCTCCCGCGTATTGATACTCAACGTCGGCAACCTCAACTGTAGCGAAACCCATCACTAGGAATTTTCCGCGACGCGAGGCCATCCGTAAGTCATTGCGTATGTGCGAGTTGCTTGGCACCTCAGCCGATCGGCATGGCACGGGCCTTGCCTATAGGACGAGTTTAGGAGGGTCCACGTGAACGAACAGCAGCCACGAAAAGAACGTCGCGGGTTTGCGTCCATGTCAGCCGACAAGCAGCGCGAGATTGCCAGCAAGGGCGGTCGCGCCGCGCATGCCAAGGGGACGGCGCACGAGTGGTCGTCGGATGAAGCGCGCGAAGCCGGCCGCAAGGGCGGGATGGCGAGCCGGGGCGGCCGCGGCAAGTTGCCCGGCTCACCGGAAGATAGTTCGGACGAGCAGGTCTCGGCGCTCTAAAACTTGCCGCTCATACCGTTTGCACTCGCTCGACCTGGACGCGTGCGTCGTTGAAGCACGCCCCCCCGCCCAGGTCGGCGAGCGTATCGGGCACCAGGGCATTCGACGTCCACCCGTTCGCGGTGTGACGTCTCCACACACCTTTTGGCATCGACACGGTTCCGGCTCGCACGAGTGGGGTCACGCGTGCGGTCACCTCGACTTCCCCTTGCGCGTTGAATATGCGCACTCGCTCTCCCTCCTCGATTCCTCTGGCGGCCGCATCGTCGGGGTGCATATCGAGCGTGACGGTCGGTCGAGGCAGCTCGCCTAGCGTGGAGCTGATCGTGCGTTCGCTGGCAGGAGAGATGAGCGCCAGCGGATACGCATCGCTCGCGGGATCGGGTTGATAGCCGTAAAGCCCGCGTGGTGCTTCGCGATCGAGGGCCTCGGGACAGAGATGCACTCTTCGATCAGGCGTCCGCGGGAAGACATCGACGAATTGAACGGGACGCCCCTCATACGGCGGCGTGGCCCTGCCACCTTCGCGCAGCTCGTCACCATGGGGAGGCGGCATGGCCGCGAGCACCTCGAGCATCGCTTCGAGCTCGCTGGGCGGGTCGTCGTCGGTTGCCACGTCGAGGCGAGCCATCAGCTCGGCGAAGACATCAGTATTCGGCCGCGATTCTCCCACGCGTTCGATCACCGGCCGCGCGAGCTGCAACGTGATCGGCCCGTAGCCTTTGGCGAAGTCGTAGTGCTCGAGGAACGTGGTCGCCGGTAGCACGACATCAGCGTATTGGGCGGTATCGGTGAAGACCTGCTCGAAGACCACGGTGAACAGATCGGAGCGTGCGAGGC
>JAIVJN010000054.1 GCA_020200025.1 Acidobacteriota bacterium
GGGCGACGAGTCGGAGTGCTGCACTTCGACAGCTGTCCGATCGGGAAAGCGTTCGACAACGTCGGCGAAAACGGTCCACAGCGTCACGGGGAATTGCAGAGGAATCACATGGTGGAGATACTTCGGGGCGCCGCTGTTCAGCTACACTATGCTCGGCACCGCTGACATCGATCCATGTGGACATTGAGCTCGAACGAAACGATCGACGCCCCGATTACCTTCCGGCTGCTACCAAACACCATCAAGACCATGGGCCGAGCCCAGCGCGCCGACTTCATCGTCGAGGCGGCGCTCGTCTCACGTTTGCACTGTCGGTTCGGGCTATCGCCCGAGGGCACGTTGACGGTTCAGGATCTGGGTAGCACGAACGGCACGTTCGTCAACGACAAGAAGATCGATGAAGCACGCCTCGCCGCCGGCGACAAGGTGCGGGTTGGGCGGGTCGAGTTCACGGTGTCGGTCGCGGAGGACTCGCAGCCAACGCTCCATTCTGTGAACGGCGGCCAGACCGCCGGATAGCCACGCCCTTCGACTGCGCTTGGGGCGCCCTGACCCTTCGACTACGCTCAGGGCCACTCTCAGATCGCCGAACGGGTGAGCAACGTCACAGGGCGAAGGCACGAAGGAAAGCCATTTGCTCAAATGGGCGAACGGGCGGCCCACTCGAGGAGGAATGGATTGGTGCGACGCTCGTGACCGATCGTCGTGTCCGGTCCGTGGCCGGGGTGCACGCGAGCCTCGTCTCCCAATGGATAAAGCACCGTGGTAATCGTGCGCATGAGCGTGTCGTAGTTGCCCCCGGGCAGGTCCGTACGGCCAATCGACCCGGCGAAGAGGGTGTCGCCGACGAAGAGATCGAGGCCCGGAGCGCCTCGGCGACCGATCTGCAGACACACGCCGCCGGGGCAGTGTCCAGGGGTGTGATGGACGAACACGTCGTACTCGCCGAACGCCAGCGGGCCCGGACCATCGTAAAAGCGATCGGCAGGTGGCGGCGGCTCGATACGCAACCCGAACAGCAAGCCGTGCGAAACCGCCTCCGTGTACAGGAACAAATCGTCTCGATGCAGCCAGATCGGCGCGTTGAATCGCCTCCGCGCCCGCGCGACGCCGGACACGTGGTCGACATGCGCATGTGTCAGCAGGACGGCTTCGATGGTCAGCTGGTGGTCATCGACGAGCCCGATGAGCTCCTCCACTTCATCGCCTGGATCGATGATGATGGCAGCTCTCGTCTCCTCGCATCCGACGACGAAGCCGTTCTTCAGGAACGGCGGCGCCGCGGCACTTTGGAGAATCATGGTTGTAGGATATCAGTGGACTGTCCCAGCGGAAGGTGATGGGACGACCAACGATTCTCGACCAACATTGCGGGCCGTTCCTATCGACGCCCTCGACGTATCGGTCGTACATCGCGCAGGACGTGAAGCGGAGCCGATCCGGGCTCGCAAGGGTGAACAGTCGATGATTCTCGCGGTCGTGGACGATCTCTTGTTTCGTTCGAAGATCTCGAGCGCGGCCAAGGCCTTGGGGGTCGAGCTGGCGGTCGCCTCGTCAGCCGACGCCGCGTTGGAGAAGGCACGCGAGCGCCGTCCCTTCGCGATCCTGCTGGACCTCGACGGCACGAAGACCCGGCCACTGGATCTGCTGCGAGCGTTTCGCGCCGATCCCGAGTTGGCTGCCGTGCGCACGCTCGGCTTCGTATCGCATGTGCACGCCGAGGTCATCCGCGAGGCCCGTGCCGCCGGCGTCGATGAGGTGCTGGCGCGCGGGGCGTTCGCTCAGGTGCTGCCCGACATCCTCCGTCGCCTCGCGACAGGCACCGCTGAAAGCCGGTGACCGCGCGGCGTCGGTCGATCAGGCTTTCTTCGGCCGCGACGGCCTGATCTCGACCCGGCTCGGGAGACTCCGTGCCGGGTGCGCCAGCAGGTCGACGATCACGTCCGCGACGTCCTGCGGCAGGAGCTTCCAATCGGCGCCGGTGCCCTCGGGACGACCCGAGAATTCGGTGGCGACCGACCCCGGCAGAACGTAACTGACACGAATGTTGTCGTGTCGCACTTCCTGCATCAGCGCTTCACTGAATGCGTTGAGACCGGCCTTCGAGGCGCAGTAGGCCGCGCCGCCCGCGAACGCGTTCTTGCTCGCGAGACTGCTCACGCTGATGATCCACCCTGCGCCGCGTGACTTGAAATGAGGAATGGCGGCATGGCAGCAGTTGAAGACGCCCGTCAAGTTCGTCTCGATGATGTGGCGCCAATCGTCGTGCGAGAGGTTGGCAACCTCCGTTCCCACGCCGACACCCGCGTTGTTGACGAGCACATCGAGGCCGCCGAATCGAGAGACAACCGTGCCGATCGCCGCAGCAACCGCTCCCGGATCGCGCACGTCACAGGTCATGCCGACGATGCGGGCCGGATCTCCGTACGCCGCAGCCAGCGCGCGCTCCGCTTCGGCGACGCGCGCCGACGAGGTCCCCGTGAAGGCCACGCGGTCGCCGCCCGACAAGAGCGCTGTGACGACGGCACGTCCGATGCCCCGCGTGCCGCCGGTGACGAAACATACGCGATCCATTTTCACATCCTAGTGCAGCTCGTTCACTTCTCGTGTGCTTTGTGCTGCCTGCCGCTTGCCGTCTGCCGCCCTACCGTCTACCGTCTGTCCGCCCTGACTACAATAGTGCCGTGTCCGACATCGTCGTCCTCGGCGCCGGCGAGATCGGCGGAGCCGTGGCCCGTCTGGTCGCCGCGGCCGACATGGCGACCCGCGTCGTGATGGTGGACGTTGCCGAGGCCGTGGCCACCGGCAAGGCGCTCGACATCCAGCAGTCGGCAGCCATCGACGGCTTCGCGACGAGGGTGGTCGGGACCGGGGAGATGTCGGCCATCGTTGGGGCGACCGCGATCGTGGTCGCCGACCAGTACGGATCACCGGCGCAGGAGTGGCAAGGTGACGCGGGCGTCTCGCTCATTCGGCGCGTGATCGGGTTCAACGAACGCGCGCTTATCGTGTGCGCCGGCGCGACACAGGTGGGCTTGGTTGAGCGAAGCGTGGCCGAGCTCGGTGTCTCCCCTGCCCGCATCTTTGGCTCGGCGGGCGAAGCGCTGAGGTCGGCGGCAATCGCACTGGCGGCGCTCGAAGCCGCCTGCGTGCCTGCCGACATCTCACTTGCCTTGCTCGGTCGCCCACCACGCCAGGTCGTGATCCCGTGGGATGCGGCGTCGGTCGCCGGGCAAGCCGCGAGCAACGTGCTCCCACCACCGGCACTCGCGCGGCTTGAAACGAGAATTTCACGCGTCTGGCCGCCCGGTCCGCTGACTCTTGCCAGCGCCGCAGCTCGCATGGTGCACGCAGCCTTGACACGCTCGCCGCGCACAATGACGGCCTTGATGGTTCACCGAGGAGACGACGCTGAGGATCGCCTGTGCGCCATGCAGTCGGTCAAGGTCGGGCGGGCCGGCATCGTTCGAGTCGTGCAGCCGACGCTGACGCCTCGCGACCGGGTACGCCTCGACTCTGTGGCCAGCGCGTAGCGTCAAGTGGCAGAGCGCCTGATGCCATTGCCCACCGCGCGGCTTCGTCGGTCAACGCTCTCGACGATCGGTGTGCTCGCGCTGGCGGTTGCCGGTCTCGGCGGCCAGTCCGGGCCGTACCGGGTCGCGCCCGAGCGCTTGCTGAAGCATCTGACATTTCTCGCGTCTGATGACCTCGCGGGCCGCGCCAACGGCTCGCCGGGCCTCGAGCGAGCCGCTGACTATGTCGCGGCGCAGTTCCGCGACGCGCGACTCGTCCCAGGTGGAGACGCGGGATCGTATTTCCAGCCGTTTGCGGTCACCATGCCGCCCGAAGCGGTTGGGCAGCGAACAATGACCATTGCCGGGCCCGAAGGAGAGACACGCTTCCGACTGGGCATGGAGTTCCACCCGCTCTTTGTCCGGGATCCCGAGCTCGACGAGGAGGACGTGTTCGAACCGGCTGCACTGGTGTTCGCGGGCTACGGTATCTCGGCCCCTGGCCTCGGCTATGACGACTACGGCGCGGTCGACGTGCGCGGCAAGGCGGTCATCGTATTCACGCACGAACCGCAAGAAGACGATTCGACGAGCGTATTCAACGGCACGGCCCTGACCCCTTATGCGGATATCGCCACCAAAGCCGCTCACGCGGCGGATCGCGGTGCGCGCCTGCTCGTCGTGGTCGAAGACCCCCGGCACATCGTGGATCGCGCGCTGGCTCCTGACTGGCCATCGGATCCTCAGATCGACGATCTTCGGGTTCCCGTTCTTCGGGTCGATCGGACGCGTCTCGCACAGGCGCTGCCCAAGCTCGATCTGCGCATGCTTGCCCGTCGAATCGATGCCTCGCTAAGGCCGCAGTCGGTCGCTCTCGACACGGCCACGCTCACCTTCGATCGCGCGACGGCGGTGACACGGTTCCGGGTACGAAACGTCGTCGGCGTGCTGCGCGGCAGCGATCCCGCGCGCGCTGGAGAGGCCATCGTCATCGGGGCCCACTACGACCACCTCGGATTGGGTGGGCGCTTTTCGATGGCGCCTACCGCGCAGGGTGCCGTGCACAACGGCGCCGACGACAATGCCTCGGGCACGGCGGCGGTACTCGAGATGGCGCGGGTCGCGGCCACACGGGGACGGCGATTCCCGCGCACGCTCGTCTTCGCGGCGTTTGCCGCGGAGGAGATCGGCTTACTTGGCTCGAAGCACTACGTTCGACATGCCGCGCTGCCGCCGAGCCGAACCGTGGCGATGATCAACCTCGACATGATCGGCCGGTCGAGGGGACGCGTGCTGATCGGGGGGAATCATGCGTCGCTCGACGTGCGCTCGCGCCTGCAGCGCCTCGCCCTTCGTCCATCGCTGAGGTTGGATGACTTTGCCGAAGGCTACGACGGCGACTCTTCGGACGACGGGCCGTTTGCGCAGGCGGGCGTGCCGACCGTCTGCTTCTTCACCGGGTTCCATGGCGATTATCACCGCCCCTCGGACGACTGGGTGAACGTCGACGTGAAAGGCGCGGCGGAGATCGCCACGATGGCGTTGCGCCTGGCGGGAGAGCTGGCCGAGAGGCGGTAAAAACGAAACCTGGTCTCGATTTTCGGTCTTATGCCACCACGCGGGGCATTGATACGCCACCGGCAAAGTCCGACAAGTGGTGCCGCAGCATCAAGCAGCCGCGATTTCAGCGTCTCGTGCTTGAGACTCAGTTGTTGACTGGCCTGCGCCGTCGAGAGTCCCTGGAGGTCGCGCAGGATGATGGGCACGCGGTACATGGGCGGCAGGGCCTGGATGGCTCGGCAGAGATGAGCGCGCATCTGACGCCGCAACAGGCGCTCGTCGGCCAGGTCGGACCAGTCCGCTGTTTCGCGACGCGGCGCGTCGGGCCGTGAGGCTTCGCTTTCCGTGTCTCCTGCCCCAAGCGTCGCCGCGCGCAGCGCTTTGGCGCCTCGCAAACGCGACATGACGGTGTTGAAGGCAATCCGATAGATCCACGAGGACAGGGCCGCATCGCCTCGGAAGCGCTCGATTTGCTGATACACCTTGATCAACACATCTTGGGCGACCTCTTCCGCATCCTCACGGTTCTTGAGGTAGCGCACTGCCATGTTGAGAATCTTCGGCTTGTAGGCGGACACGAGGTCAGCGACCGCTCGCTCGTCTTTCTGTCGAAGGCGGCCGACGAGAGGGTCTTCGTGGGTGGCGCGGGGCATGGGAATGGGGTCCTTGCGATCGTTTCCACGCAGCAAGAACACCGAGCGGCGGACGGATATTCCCGCGCGTGACGACTGTTAGTGCCAGTAGCCCTTCAGCACCTGGAAGGCGACGTAATATGGTCCGATCACGCCGAAGCCGAGGGTGACGGTCATAACGACAACGGCAAGAGGGCGGCCGAAGTTGAGGGTGTAGCCGAGGCCGGTGCGGGCAGGCACGAAGAGAGCCGGGTTGCCGGGATTGACGTAGAGGCGGCGAAGACGCCAGACACCCGGCTCCTCGGCGACCTGGTGCCGCCGCGTATTCACCACAGCCGTCGTGCGCGCGCCGATGACCATGGACACGGCCACGGCCGTGACCAGCACGAAGGTGTAGACATCACCAAAGCTGCCTTGACCGCGCTCCCAGAGCGCGACGAGACGAACGGCGGCAAACGCCTGCACCGCGATCCACACCGCTCCGATGAGCGCGACGGCCTCTGCCGCGGCTCCCATCCGCCGAGTGTCTTCGGCTCCACCTGCGGCCTGCGGTTGCGCCTGCCACAACAGCAACGTGACGAGCGGCGCGATGAACGCGACGAGGGTCACCTGCACCAGGACGGGCAGCATGACGAGGAGCGGCGACTTGAACGAATGAAGCACGGCCCGCTCGCGGATGAGTCGGACGGGCACGGCGAACGGCAGATCCGGATACATCCAGATCAGATAGGACATCGTGAAACCGATGATGGCAAACGACGAGATGAAGGCGGCGCGCGTAAGACCGGTGGGTTCCGCGAAACGGCGTCGCATCAGGCGAGACTCCCGGCACAAGGAACAGTCATGCGAATGTCGCGCTCGAACACACTACCCATGTGGTGCACAAAACGTGCCTCGACGTCCCGCATGCTCTGGGCGCGGCCCAACAGGTGTTCGAGCGAGGTGACGCCGCGATCTGCGATCCCACAGGGCACGATGAGACGAAAAAATTCTAGGTCTGTGTTGACATTGAAGGCGAAGCCGTGGCTCGTGACCCAGCGCGAGATGCGGATGCCAATCGCTCCCAGCTTGGCTTCTGGCTGGTCGGTGGAGCCGCCGCTCACCCAAATCCCCGTCAAACCCGCGATGCGGCGCGCCTCGACGGCAAAGTCGGCCGCCACTCGCATCATCACGTCTTCGAGGTCTCGCACGTAGCGGTGCACGTCTTGTCGGTCGGGCCGGAGATCGATGATGGGATAGCCGATGACCTGCCCCGGGCCGTGATAGGTGGCATCACCGCCGCGTCCCGCCTCGAACACATCGACGCCAAGCTGCGCCAAGCGCTCGGGGCCGGCCACGATGTGCGTTCGCGCACCCGCCGCCTTGACACCGAGGGTAAGCACGTGCGGGTGTTCGAGAAGCAGCAGCGTGTCCGGGATGCGGTCAGCCTTCCGCTCGTCGACCAGCGCGTGCTGTAGGACGAGCGCATCCGCATAGGAAACGCGGCCGAGCCGGCGGATGTCAAGAAGGCGCATCTCCCTCACGAGCCCTGTCCAACCGCTAGAGTTGCCTTTCGTCGAAGGTCTCGATGCCCTTCTTGACGTCTGCCATGAACTGATCGGCGACGGCGCCGTCGATGAGACGGTGATCGTAGCCGAGCGTGAGATAGCCCAGCAGACGAATGCCGATCATGTCGTCGATCACGACGGGGCGCTTCTCGATGGTGCCGACACCCAGAATCGCGACTTGCGGCTGATTGATGATGGGCAGGCCGAACTGCGCGCCGAAGTTGCCGGGGTTGGTGATGGTGAAGGTGCCGCCGTGCACCTCGTCGGGACTGAGCTTCTTGGTGCGCGCGCGCTCGGCGACGTCGGCGATGGCACGGGTGAGACCCAGCACGTTCTTTTCACCGGCGTGCTTGACCACCGGCACGATGAGCCCGTTCTCGAGAGCGACGGCGATTCCCAGATTGACGTCGTGCTTGTAAACGATGTTCTCGCCGTCGATGGAGGCGTTGACGACAGGATGCAGGCGCAGGCAATCGACCACGACTTTGGCGATGAACGAGGTGAAGGTGAGCTTGGCGCCCTGCGCGTCGTACTCGTCCTTTCTCGCCTTCCGGATGCTGTCGACCGCCGTGTAATTCACCTCGAACACCGAGTACACGTGCGCCGACGTCCGGCGACTCAGGATCATGTGCTCGGCAATTTTCTTGCGCATGATCGACATCGGCTCGACGTCGATACGATCGGGCGTGCCAGATGCCTCGGACGGGCCAGGTGCGGTGGGGACGCTTGGTGCCTTCGCTGCAATCGGCGCGTCGGCCGCGGGCGCTCGTTCGAGGTAGTCGAGAATGTCGTGTTTGGTGACTCGGCCGCCACTACCCGAGCCGGTGATCCCGGCGATATCGACGCCATGCTCCTTGGCGATTCGACGAACGAGCGGGGACGACTTGTGCCGAACACTGCCGTCTACGTCGCGTGCCTGTGCGGCCACGGAGGCGGCGGGTGCCTGACGCGGTGTGGGCGGCGCCTGTCGGGTCGCCGCAGGGGTTGCCGCGCTCTTGGCCGGCGCCCCGTCAGCTTGCGTGGACGGCGGAGCCGTCTTGCCAGGTGCGGGGGCCGCCATGGCGGCGTTGGTCTCGCTCGTGCCGGCCGCGGTGGACGCCTCGTGGGCGCCTTCGCTCGTTGGCCGACTGGCCTCCCCAGGTGCCACCGTTCCGGCTTCGCCGATGGTCGCGACGACGCTGTTGACGGGAACGGTTTCGCCTTCCTTGACCTTGATCTCGACGAGGGCAGCCTCAAGCCCGGCTGACCGTTCTCAGATATGAATCGCGGTGCCATGCACGGCATGCGCCGCCTCACCCACGGCTTCCGACATGGTGGGGTGGGCGTGAATCGTTTTGATGAGCTCCTCGGCGGTGCATTCGAGCCGTAACGCCAGGACGGCCTCGGCGACCAGCTCCGTCGCGCGCGGGCCGATGATGTGCACGCCGAGAATCTCGTCGTACTTCTTCTCGGCCACGATCTTCACGAAGCCGTCCGTCTCGCCCGCCATCCGCGCGCGGCCCAGCGCCTTGAACGGAAAGGCGCCCACGCGCACATCGTGCCCCTGCTGCTTCGCCTGCGCTTCGGTCAGACCCACGCTTCCGATCTCGGGCTCGCAGTACGTGCACTTGGGTACGTGATCGTAGTTGATCGGCTCGACATGCTGGCCCGCGATTCGTTCGGCCAGGAGAATGCCTTCCATGGACGAGACGTGGGCCAATTGGTAGTGCGGGCCGCCCATGGTAATCACGTCGCCGACGGCCGAAATGCCCGGCACGCTCGTTCGAAAGAGCTGGTCCACAACGACATAGCCGCGCTCCAATTTGATGCCGAGCTTCTCGGCATCGAGACCCTCGGTGACCGGACCGCGCCCAGTGGCGACGAGCAACACGTCGACGGTCACCTTCTCGGTTTTGCTGCCTTGCGCTGAGCTCGTCGGGGGAGGGACCGCTGCACGGTTCTCCGGCGCTTGCGAGCGGGCCCGTGCCATTTCGATCTCGACCCCTTTACTCGTTACCTTGGCTGCCGTGACGTTTGTGCCGGTATGCACGTTGATGCCGCGGCGCTTGAGGGTCTTCTCGAGCTCGTTCGAGACGGCTTCATCTTCGAGTGGCACGAGCTTGGGCAAGAGCTCGATGATCGTCACGTCGCTGCCAAAGCTCTTGAAGATCGACGCGAACTCCACCCCCACGGCACCGCTGCCCATGATCGCAATCGATGTGGGGACCTCGGGCAGATGGATCGCTTCATCGCTGAAGATGATCCGCTTGCGATCCACCTCGATGCCAGGCACGCTGCGCGCTGCCGAGCCGGTCGCGACGATGATCTCCTTGGTCGCCGTCAGCGTTCGCGTTGCCCCGTCGTGCGACGTCACTGCGATCTGACGCGCGCCGGCGAGCCGCGCCTGACCTTTGAGCCACTCGATCTTGTTCTTCTTGAAGAGCAGCTCGATGCCGCCCGTCAGACCCGAGACCACCTTGTCCTTCCGCGCGTGGACCACGGGCATGTCGACGCGGACCGCGGCGGGATCGAAGCCGGTGAGACCCCAGTCTTTCCCGCTCTGCGCAACTTTGAGCGCGTGGGCGTGCTCGAGGAGCGCCTTGGTCGGAATGCAGCCCCAGATGAGGCACGTGCCGCCGAGCGTTTTCTGTTTTTCAACGACGGCCACTTTCAGCCCGAGCTGAGACGCGCGGATCGCCGCGACATATCCGCCGGTGCCGGCGCCGATGACGACGACGTCGTACTCGTTGCCCAACGCGTGAGCTCCTTGAACGTGGCGCCGATCACACCTGGAACACTGGCACGATCGACAGCCTCTCACTGTCGCTTGGAACGAGTCGGGGCGTCAAGGCACGCATCACGCTTCGGGCTGGAGGCGCTCGGCGTCAAGCCTTCGGAGTCGCTCACGGCTTTTTCTTCAGGTCACCCAACGGCACGAAGGCCTGGACGGCGGCGGTAGGCGGGGGCTCGGACGAGTCTCCGACAAGCGTCTTCACACGTGCCTTCAGCTCACCGTGCTCGTACTTGAGCTCCCAGTACATCTCGGTGAGCTGCGCCAGCCGCCGGGCGGCGCCCCGTGCCGTCATCAGCGCTGCCATGGCCAGCACCCAGCCCGTGGCTGCCACGATCCAGAGAAACGTCATGAGCCCGATGACCTCGCGTTCAGCTTACTGCGAGTCTCAAGGGCTCAGAGGCTTGGGGCTTGGAGGCATTCAGGTCTGAGCGTCGCCCTTCAAGCCTTCAAGACGGCAGTCGGCAGGCGACCTCCACGCCCCCAAGCCGTCAAGCCCTGAAGCCGGGCGCCGCCGCCGAAAGAGCGATTGCTATACTCGCCTCGTGTCCGGTCGCCGCAAGACCGTTCTCGTCATCGACGCCGACGATACCGCGCGCGAGCGGGTATCGGTGCCGCTCAGACGCGACTATCGTGTGCTGCGCGCCGCCTCGGCCGAATCCGCCCTGAGCGCGATGGAGCGCGAGGAGATCGACGTCGTCCTCGTCGAGGCTCTTCTCCCCGGGCTGAACGGCTTCGAGCTCCTGGCCGTGGTGCGCGAGAATTATCCCTTCATGGAGGCCATCCTCGTCTCGGGGGTGGCGGACGTCGAAGACGCCGTGCGCGCGATCAAGATGGGCGCCTTTCACTATCTGCCGAAGGACGCCGACCCCGAAGCGCTGCGCTCCGTTGTCGCGCTCGCCAGCGAGCGCCAGGACGCCAATCGGCGCCTGCTGACGCTCCAAGACCAGGTCGGCGAAGCTGGCGAACGGGAGTTCGTGTCGGGACCGAGCCGGGCCATGCGCGAGGTGCTGGATGTGGTGCAGAAAGTGGCGCCGCTCTCGGCCACGGTGTTGATCCTCGGTGAGAGCGGAACGGGCAAGGAGTTGCTCGCACGCCGGCTCCACCGCGAATCGGCGAACACCGATGCGCCGTTCGTCGCGGTCAACCTGGCGGCGATCCCGCGTGACCTCGTGGAGAGCACCCTCTTCGGCCACGAAAAGGGCTCTTTCACCGGCGCTCTGCAACAGCGCATCGGCAAGTTCGAGCTGGCGAGTGGCGGCACGCTGTTTCTCGACGAGATCGGCGATTTGAGGCTCGAGCTGCAAGCCAAGCTGTTGCGCGCGATCCAGGAAGGCGAGATCGAGCGTGTCGGCGGCAGCAAGGCGATCCGCACGTCGTTTCGTCTCATCGCCGCCACCAACGTCGACCTCGAGCGCGCGGTCAAGGCCGGGACGTTCCGCGAGGACCTCTTCTACCGCGTCAACGTGATTCCGATGCGCCTGCCGCCGCTACGCGAGCGCATGGATGACCTGCCGGCCCTCGCCGAGTTCTTTCTCCGCCGTTACAACACCCGCTTTCGCAAGAACATCGAGGGCATCGCCGAATCGACCGTGCGGATGTTGACGCACCACCGCTGGCCCGGCAACATCCGCGAGCTCGAGAATCTGATCGAGCGCCTCGTCGCCACGTGCGAGCGTGAATGGATCACCGACGACGACTTGCCCTTCGAGTTCCATGTCGCGGAGCTCGATCTCGACAAGTCCGACACGGGACTGCTGGAGCGGGCGATGACCACGTTCGAACGCAACTTCTTGGTGCGGGCGCTCGAGCGCAGCCGGTGGAACGTGACGCAAACGGCCAGATATCTTGGCGTGCCGCTCAGTACGCTGAAGTTCAAGATGGATCGGCTGGCGATTCGCGAGCTGGCCCGCCGCATCAAGGGGGCGTGAGAGAACGGGGCGGCCCGGCGGCCACCCCATTGCCGTCTCGGGGGGACGCGGGACCTACTTACGCGGCAGCACCGCGTCTTTCAGCTGCTTGACGATCCGCGCCTTGACGACCGTCTTGGCGGGAATCTTGATGGGCTCGCCGGTTGCGGGATTGCGCCCCATTCGGGCCTTGCGCTTCTGCACGACGAGCTTGACCATCCCCGGCAGCACGAACTCGCCCGAGCGCTTCAGCTCCTTCTCGCACAACGTTGTCAACTCGTCGAAGTACTCGCGTGCCTGGGTCCGCTTCATCTCGAAGCGATCGGCGAAATGCGAGAACAGTTCCGATTTGCCCATTCTCCGGGCTTCAGCCATCGTGATCCCCCCTGGTAAGAGCCGCGCGCCAACGATGCCCCGCGAGCTCGGTCGCGCGCGCGGGCAACCGTTCACGGAAAATGGCCGAAAATCGCCCGCAATCCTAGCGCGCGCCTGCAAAGCCTGTCAAATAACCCTCGCGCGCGGCTGCGCGCTCGCCGCGTACTCGGATGCTACCATTCGGGCATGCCCGGCCCTGGCCCTGCTCCGCTCGAGACCTTTCCCAACCCGCGGCCGGAGCGCGACTTCGAGATCGCGATCGAGTGTCCCGAGTTCACCTCGGTCTGCCCGAAGACCGGCCTTCCCGATTTCGGCACGATTCGCATCCGCTATATCCCGGACGAGCGCTGCCTGGAGCTCAAAGCGCTCAAGTACTACCTGATCGCGTATCGCAACGAGGGCATTTTCTACGAGGCCGCCACCAACAAGATCCTCGATGACCTAATAGCCGCCTGCCAGCCGCGGCGCATGACCGTGATCGGCGAGTTCACCGCGCGGGGTGGAATAACGACCAAGGTGACGGCGGAATACGTCAAGAGCTAGCCACCCAACCGGGTTGCGGCGATATTCAACCGGGAACCTGTCCGGATTCCGCTCGAGGACTCGATCGATCTGCATCCGTTTGCGCCGCGGGACGTCGTCTCGGTCGTCGATGAGTACTTACACGCCGCGCAACAAGCGGGTTTCGCGCTCGTCCGCTTGATTCACGGTCGTGGCACCGGCGTGCAGCGGGCCGCCGTTCGACGCCACCTGGCCGAGCATTCGCTGGTCGACACCTTTTGGGACGCGCCAGAGACGCACCTCGGCGCAACGGTCGTGGCGCTCCGTGAGCGGCGCGAGCCTCCGGACCACTCGTCGTGAGGCGATGGGAGATCGGCCCGTGCGCGCGTCGCGCGCCAGCGTCAGGAAGCGGCCATCTGTGTGCTCACCAGCGTGCGCGCCAGCGCGTCGAGCTGACTTTGCAAGTCCGACGGTCGCAGGCCGGAGACGGGCACGCCCGTATTGACGGCGGTGGCGACGGTGCGATAGTCGCTGGTCACGGCAAAATCGATGGTGCGCCCGAGCACCTTCTCGATCTGCGCCACGGGCAGCACGCCGTGGTCAGCGGCACGATTGAGCACGATGCGAAGACGCTCGGAGACGACGCCGGCGATGCGGACGGCGTCGGTGAGCCGCTGCAAGTTGCGCAAGCACGGCACGTCGGGATTCGCCACGAGCAGCACGACGTCGGCTTGGTGGAGCCCCGCGGCCGTGCACGCGTTGAGCGTGCTGCCGGCATCCACGATGACGAAATCGTAGATGGTCGAAAGGCAGCGCAGCGTCTGCTCGATGCTTTCGGCGTCCTTGGGCGCGGGCCGGCCGAACTCGTCGGCGGCGGCCAGTACGTGCAAGCCGCATTCGTGCTCGGCCACGTATCGCGGGACCAGCGCGCGATCCATCCACGGGAGCTGATCGATGAGGTCGAGCAGGGTGAAACGCGGTCGCAAGCCGAGGAACACGGCGACATCGCCGCATCCCGCCTTGAGGTCCACGACGAGCGTCGGCCGTCCCGTCTGGCGCCGAATATCGGCCGCGGTATTGACGGCGAGGGTCGTCGTCCCCGTCCCGCCCTTGGTTCCGAGAAACGTGACGATCATGCGGTGTGGCAACGCAACCCGTGTGCCATGGTGGGCAAGCCGCGCCAATCGCGCAACGGCGGGCGAATTCGAAAGACGCGCAGGTCGAACGCCTTGCAGATTCGTAAGGCGTCACGCAAGATGGTTGGCGAGGTCTGACGCCGGGCCGCGTGCGGTAGCGCTCACGGCAAGTAACGTGCGCGTAGTGCTGGGCTTGCAGACGCGGGTCCGGTCGGCCTGGGAGGGCATACCGCTTGCTGTTCTCGGCGATGCGTCCCCCCGGACGAAGGACCCATGGCTGCTCTCAATGACGACCGTCTCACGCCTCAGCGCCCGGCCGTGGACGAGTGGGGTATCTACG
This sequence comes from Acidobacteriota bacterium, assembly GCA_020200025.1. Classification (GTDB taxonomy): domain Bacteria; phylum Acidobacteriota; class Vicinamibacteria; order Vicinamibacterales; family UBA2999; genus JAIVJN01. The sequence continues at coordinate 14,284 of JAIVJN010000054.1, forward strand.
ATCCACAGCAGGCCGGCTTGGCCGCACTGTACGCGCGCCTCGACACGCTGCGTCGGCTGGCAAACACGCCGATCGATGGCCGCGCGCTCGCCTCGAAGACCCGCGACGTGCTGAATACGCCAGTCGATGCGCGCGCGATCGCGGCGTCGATGCGCGAGTTCATGCGTCTGGCAGGCGGGAAGAAGGGGTAGATCCCGGGTGCGACTGGTGCGCTAGGTACTTAGGCGCGATGGGTGCTGCGGTGCGCCAGGTGCCCGTACGCCGAGCCGCCCGATACCGCAC
>JAIVJN010000475.1:0-2192 GCA_020200025.1 Acidobacteriota bacterium
TTCTCCATCATCTGCACGAGCGAGATGCCGAGCTCCTCCGTCATCAGGCGGTCGACCTCGCGCATCTGGTCGACCGTGAGCCACGGCACGGCGTGGGAATCGAACTCGGGTATCTGCTCTTCGGCGGTCGGCATCGCCGGCTTGGGCAGGAAAAGACGCCGACGGGCAGCATGAACCAGTGACCCAGTCCGTGCTGCCCGTCGGGTCGCGTTAGGCGGCCGCCCGAAAGTGGCGGGCGACGGCCGGTGCCGGCGGCTCAAGTACGAGCCGCCGCGCGACGTTGTACACGAGGCCGGCGGTCATCCCGAGCACGCCGTGCGCGAGCCACCAAACCCACTGCGGGCTCACGAGGTCCTTCGTGAAGAGGTCGTCCTCGCCGGCGTTAAGCGGCAGGATCCCGTACCGCATGACCGCCCAAAGCCCGAGCCCGTAGGCGACCCCGAGCATGATCGGCACGAGGTCGTTGCGAGGCCGCAGCGCGGTCAGAAGGGCGGCGAACATGACCCCCACCATCATCGCGTTCGCCATGTGCCCCCCGAGCCCGAGCACGATCGGCCAGACGTGGTTGCTCGGTGTACCGAAATGCTCAAGGCCGGCGACCCAAGACCAGATCGCCATCGGCGCGTCCCAGAAAGTGCGTGCGTCGTTTGCCCAGCCGTAGAGCATCTCGACCATCGCCATCATCATCCCGGCGACCATCCCACCCACAGCGCCCACCGCGACGACCCGCTTGGCCGATCCACGGTCGATGAACGAAGCTGCTGTCATCTCGATCTCCTTTCTCATGGACTCTTTGTCGCTTGGACCCGTGTGCGCGCCGGGCGGACATACGCAAGGCCGCTGAGCGTGGCTGCGGAGAACTACTGATCCGCCCCGTCCGACCTATGCCGCGAGGGCCGCGGAGGACACCTCCGTAGCCAGAGTCGCGGGCTCTCGTTCCACCTCGGGTAGCGGCAGGTCGCGCACCGCGAAGAAAACGGCCTCCGAGAAGGTCGGGTACAGCTGGATCGTGTCGCGGAGGACGTCGACCGGCACCTCGGCCCGGATGGCGAGCGTGAGCTGCCTGAGCCACTCCCCCGCTTCCGGCCCGACGGCTGCGGCTCCGACGAGCACACGCCGCTCGGGGTCGGCGAACACCTTGAGGAACCCCGGTCGCTTCGGTCGCTCGTAGGTCGAGGCGCGGGCCGTTGAGCTCACCTTCCAGGTCGAGCTGACGAGCCCCTCCCCGTCGAACGTCCCTACCGACGCGATCTGGGGGTCGGTGAAGGCGACCGCGGGGACAGCCCGGTAGTCGGCGCGGGCGTCGCCGCCGGCGATGCTCTGGGCGGCGATCCGCGCCTGGTACTTGCCGACGTGAGTGAAGAGGGCGATCCCCGTGACGTCGCCGATCGCCCAGACGTTCTCGGCCGCGCGCAGCCCCTCGTCCACCTCGATCCCGCGCTTCGAGATCGTGAGACCGAGCTGCTCGAAGCCGAGGTCGTGGACGTTGGGCTTCCGTCCGGTGGCGACGAGCAAGCGCTCAGCCGCGAGTACTTCCCCGCCGGGGAGGTGGAGCCGGAACTCGGAGTCGGTGCGGTCGACCCGCTGGGTGAGCGTGCTCAGGCGCACCTCGATCCCCTCCTCCTCGAGAAGCTCCTGGAGGAGCCTGCCCGCGTCCGGATCGTCGCGGGGGAGGAGGTGGTCGATGTCCTGGACGACCGTGACCCGGGAGCCGAGCCGGTTGAAGAACTGCGCCAGCTCCGAGCCGACGACGCCGCCACCGAGGACGATCAGGCTCTCGGGCACCTCGCGCGTCGTCGTCGCCTCGCGATTCGTCCAGAAGTCGGTATCTGCGAGACCTGGGATGGGCGGGAAGGACGCCGAGGAACCGGTCGCGATGACGAGCTTGTCGTAGGGCAGGTCGCGATCACCGACTTGGACGAGACCCGGCCGGACGACTCGCCCGGTGCCACGAACGAGCTCGACGTTCAAGCCGGCGAGCCACGCCTCCTGGCTCGAGTCGAGCCCGCCCGTGATCTGGTCGCGCCACCAGAAGACCCGCTCGGCGTCGAGTGCTCCCGTAACGGCCTCGGCCGCGCCCGGCGCTCGGCGGGCGGCGGCGAGAGCCTCGGTCGGCCGAAGGAGCGCCTTCGACGGCATGCATGCCCAGTACGAGCACTCGCCTCCGAGGAGCTCGCCCTCGACCAGCGTGA
>JAIVJN010000475.1:2302-4448 GCA_020200025.1 Acidobacteriota bacterium
GACGTCGAAACTCCTTCCCCACAGTGGCTAGACAGGGATTCGACCCGAAAGCGCGCTGCGAGATTCAGAAAAGGCCGCGATCAGCCCGGCCCGCACGTGACGCCAGGGTGAATCTCGCCTGCGGTCTTCGTGTCTAAGCAGTAATGGAGGAGACACTCCTCGGGCACCCGCGATCGGGACGCGCGAGGGGCGCGCAGCCTGAGCCCGTGAGCGATCCCGCCCGACGCACCTTCGTCTGTGAGGTCTGTCGCTACGGGATCTCGATCGCGAACGGGGCCTTGCCTCGGTGCCCGATGTGCGGCGAAGAGTCCTGGGGAGAAGACGTCGGCCGGCGCCCTGAGCACGACCCGTTCGCAAACGGGCTGTAAGCCGCCGGAAGTCCCGTCATCGAGGCAGGCGCTTGCGCAAGCCCTGGAGGTCGCGAATGCCGATCCGGCCTCGCCTGCACTCGATTAGTCCTTCCCGCTCGAGCTGCCCGAGCATTCGTGACACCGTCTGGCGGCTGAGGGCGAGCGTCGCCGCCAGATGCGTCTGCGCGAGTCCGATGGTCATCGACCGGCGCTCGTCCGCTTCGTGAAGGATGAAGTGCACGATCTGCTCGAGCGCCGACTTGCCGGCCAGCTCGACGACCCAACGATATGCCCGCTCCAGCCGCTTCGAGATGAACCGCAGCCAGCGGAAGCAAATCTCCGGGTATAGCTCGATCAACGTGTGGATTGTCTCCGCGCTGAAGCGGAGCGTCGTCGTGGGAGTACGCACCACCCCTGTGTAGGGGTAAGGCGTCTCGAGCATGACCGCGAGGTCGCCGATGCTGGCGCCGGCGGAGAGAATCTCGACGATCAAGCGGTCGTACTTCGTCTGGTAGACGAGTTCGATCTCGCCGTCCTCGACGATGAAGGCCGCTCGGGGGGCGTCGCCTTGGCGGAACAGGACCGTCCCGGGCGGGTACGTCTCGACAACGGCGAATCGGCGCAGGGCCTCGATGTCGTCCTGAGGCAGCGCCTCGAAATCGTCGCGCGTCATCGTCCTCCGCAGCCAGCGGGCGTAGTCCGGGCTGTCCGGGCGGGGCTCGGGCACGCGGATATATCGACGCCGCCGAGGCACCTCAGTCAACCGAGTGTCGCACATGCGACACTCGCAATGTCACATAGGCGACAGAAGTTCGTAGTTTCTCCGCACTCCGGATCGGCGGCTTTGCGGATGCCCGCGAGCCGCTGGCAGACGAGTGTTCACGCTGATGGAGCCGCGCCACGTCAGCAGTCCCCTCGCTCCAGAAACGACTGATTCTGGGCGGGATCTCGTCGAGGACGCGGTCCGCGGTGACGCTCGGGCTTTCGAGGAACTCGTCCGTAGGAATTGGCCTCCGATCATCCACCGGATGCTCGTCGCCGTGCTTGGAAGCGCAGCGGACGCCGAAGATGTCGCGCAAGAAGCGTTCCTGCGCGCTTGGCTGAGCCTGTCGGCCTTCAGGGGCGATTCGCTCTTCTCGACCTGGGTGTACCGCATCGCGCTGAATACAGCGAGGACGCACCTCGCCCGCCAATCGCGCCGGAGGGAACGCCCGTTGGGCGACATCCTCTTGTTCCACGCTAGCGATGCCCACGACGATCCGCCTGCGCACATCGAGCTGAACGGGGTCGTCACCTCGCTCACCGATCACCTCGCCGGTCTCCCAGCCCCGTACCGCACGGCCGTCATCCTGCGAGACCTGCGCGGACTGACGAACGTCGAAGCGGCCGACCTGCTCGGCATCGGCGTGCGCAACTTCAAGAGCCGTCTCCACCGAGGACGTTCCGCTCTTCGGCGACACATCGGCGCGATGAGTGCCGAGGGATCGGCTACGAGCGCACACCCGCCTGAGGCAGCCGAGCAGGGGAAGCGGGCGGCGTAGAAGCCTAGTCATCAGCTCTCCGCCGGGCGGGCTGATCGGAGCGGACGAGCTCACCCGCCTTCTCGAGCACCTCGCGCCTGTGCGGGTCGCTCCCGTACGTGTACCAGAAGAGCAGGGCGACGAGGAGCGCTCCCCCGAGCACGTTGCCGATCGCCGCCGGCGCGAGATTCCACCCGATCGCCTGGCCCCAGCTCGTGCCGATGTCCCCGTGGATGAGACCGATCGAGAAATACCCCATGTTCGCCGGGCTGTGCT
>JAIVJN010000476.1 GCA_020200025.1 Acidobacteriota bacterium
CTCGAGATGACGACGCTGTCGCGGCCGGCGACCGCGGCCGACATGGCCTCGCCGCACGTCGTGAAGGTGGTCTGCAATCGACGTGGGCGTGCGATGTATTTCTCGCGCGCGCCGATCCCGTGGGATCGCGATGGCCAGGGCGTCGCGGGTATCGCCCGGGCGCACGTCGGGCTCTACGCGTATCGTCGCGATGTGCTGCTGCGCATGGCCCAGCTTCCGCCAGCGGCGCTCGAACAAATCGAACGGCTCGAGCAACTGCGCGCGCTCGACGCCGGCATCGACATTGCCGTCATCGACACCGATCACGACTCGCCGGGCGTCGACACGCCCGCCGATCTGGCATTCGTCCGCCAGCGCCTGCTGGCCGACGCCGCTCGCAGGTGAACGCGCCTATGGAACGAACCGACGGACGGCCGACCAAGTACATCTTCGTGACCGGCGGCGTCGTGTCCTCGTTGGGGAAGGGACTGGCGGCCGCCTCGATTGGGGCGCTCCTCGAAGGGCACGGATACAAGGTGACGCTCCAGAAGTTCGATCCCTATATCAATGTCGATCCTGGCACGATGAGCCCGTATCAGCACGGCGAGGTATACGTCACCGACGATGGGGCGGAGGCGGATCTCGATCTCGGGCACTACGAGCGGTTCACGAGCACCGCCACCACGCGGAACAACAACTGGACCACCGGCAAGATCTACATGTCGGTGATCCAAAAAGAGCGTCGCGGTGACTACCTGGGTCGGACGGTGCAGGTGATTCCGCACATCACCAACGAGATCAAAGACTGCATTCGTGCGGTCGCGCGTGATGTCGACATCGTGCTCGTCGAGATCGGCGGCACCGTCGGCGATATCGAGAGCTTGCCCTTCCTCGAGGCCATCCGCCAGTTTCGCCAGGATGCGGGACGAGACAACACCCTGTACATCCACCTGACGCTCGTGCCGTACATCGCCTCGGCCGGCGAGCTCAAGACCAAGCCCACGCAACACAGCGTGCGCGATCTGCGGTCGATCGGCATCCAGCCAGACATCCTGTTGTGCCGAACGGATCGCGTCCTGCCGCGAGAGATCAAGCAGAAGATCGGGCTCTTCTGCGACGTCAACGAGGAAGCGGTCATCACCGCCCGCGATGTCAACAGCATCTACGAGGTGCCGATCGTGCTGCAGGAGGAGGGGCTCGATCTGGTCGTGCTCAAGCACCTCCGCTTGCCGATCACCGAGGCGCGGATGGAGGCGTGGGAAGCGCTCGTGGACCGGATCGAGCACCCGGACGACGAGGTGACGATTCACGTCGTCGGGAAGTACACGGGCTACGAAGACTCCTATAAGTCGCTGAACGAGGCGCTCTATCACGGCGGCTTCGCGCATCGCAAACGCATCAACATCCACTGGGTCGAGTCGGAGGCCCTCGAGCAGGAAGGCGGCATCCGTCTGCTCGACGGCGCCGAGGGGGTGCTCGTGCCGGGGGGGTTCGGCACGCGCGGCACCCGCGGGATGATGCGTGCCGCGGAATTCGCGCGAACCACGCGCATCCCTTTCTTCGGCATCTGCTACGGGTTCCAGTGGGCGACCGTCGAGTTCGCGCGCAACGTGTGCGGCCTCGATGGTGCCGATTCGACCGAGGTCGACGAGTCGGCACCGCACAAAGTGATCTACAAGCTGCGCGATCTGCTCGGCATCGACGAGCTCGGCGGCACGATGCGCCTCGGGCGCTACGCATGCGAGCTCGTGCCCGGGTCGCTGGCGCGACAAATCTACGGCACCGACGTCGTTTACGAGCGCCATCGGCATCGCTTCGAGTTCAACTGCCTCTACGAGCCGGCGCTGCGCGAACGGGGGATGCGCGTTTCAGGCCGCTCACCCGACGGGAAGTTCGTCGAGATTGCGGAGCTGCCGACGCATCCCTGGTTCCTGGCCGTGCAATTCCACCCGGAATTCCAATCGAGGCCGCTCAAACCGCATCCGCTCTTCGCCAGCTTCGTCGAGGCCGCGCACCGGCAGAAGCTGGCGGCGGCGGGCCAACCTGTCGCCAAGTCGCACGCCTAACAGCCCGTGGTGAAACTCTCGGCGAGCACCGCCCTTCGACAGGCTCAGGGCGTCCCGAGCTGGTCGAGGGACGAGACCGGTGACACGCCTCAGTACCCCAGCGCGGCTGCCGCGCCGGGGACCCCGCTTCGGCACCCCAGCGCG
>JAIVJN010000244.1 GCA_020200025.1 Acidobacteriota bacterium
ATACAACACGGCGCGCCGCCAGTTCCCGGCCAACGTCACCGCCGGTATCTTCGGCTTCAAGGAATACCCGTTGTTCCAGGTGCCCGAGGCTGCCAAGCAGTTGCCGAAGGTCGATTTCAGCCGCCCGCCCTCGTAGTCGGGCCGGTTTTTCCAACCTTGCGCCCACCGTCTCCATCCAATCAGGTGTTGCTGGAAAGCTAGCAACCCGAAGTAGGAAGTCAAAAGGCAGAACGCAGAAATCTCAAGCGAATACTTCGGTCTCTGACTTTATCCTTGTGCCTTCTGACTTCAGGCTCAGGCTTTTTTCATCAGCCTGATCAGGTGCCGGTGGACGACGTCGTCCTTGCAGCCGAAGGAGATACGGCCGCGTTCGAGCGGATGTACCGCGCGCATTTGTCCCGGGTGTACAACCTTGCCCGGCGAATGGCCGGCCCCGACGCGGCCGATGAGCTGACGCAGGATGTCTTCGTCCGCGTGTGGCAGAAGCTCCGCACATTTCGCGGCGAGTCGTCGTTCGCCACGTGGCTGCACCGGCTGGCGGTCAATGTGATCATCGAGCGCTTCCGTTCGCTCGGTACGGCGCGCGATCGTTTCTTGCCCGATGGCGACACGGCACTGGAGCACATGTCCGGCGCGCCGGCGGCGGTTCGCTACGACACGGGCATGGACCTCGACACGGCGATGGCACGCCTGCCCCCGGGCGCTCGGCAGGTGTTCGTGTTGCACGACGTCGAGGGCTACCGGCATGACGAGATCGGCGAGTTTCTCGGCGTCTCCGTCGGCACGTCGAAGTCTCAATTGCACCGAGCGCGGATGACGCTGCGGGCGCATCTTGGCTATCGGGTTGCTGAAAAACCCGGCAACCGAAAGTAAAGGCGGCAGGCGGTAACAAGGTGGAAGGCAGACACAGCCGTGAACGACCCATGGATTGATCGGTTGTCGGCTTATCTAGACGATGAGCTTGCACCCGCCGAGCGCGCCGCGTGCGAGGCGCACGTGAAGGGCTGCGAGACATGCCGCGGGGTAGTGCTCGAGCTCGAGGCGGTCGTGCACGCCGCCCATCGTGCGCCGGCATCGGGTCCGGCGACGGATCTCTGGCCCGGCATCGCCGTGCGCCTCGAGCGAGAGCCGCTGCGGCCTTCCCTGACCGCGCCGCTCCAGGCCGGGCGCTCGGTTGAGTCGTGGGCGTCGCGCCGCGTCACACTCAGCGTCGCTCACCTGGCGCTCGCGGCGTCGCTCCTCGTCGCGGTGTCCGCCGGCGTGTCGTGGCTGGCCGCGCATCGATCGACCGCGACCGGCCCCGCCGTGGCGCAGGCCGAGCCGGCTGTTCGCGCGGTGTCAGAACCGTTCGAACCTGTGTCCGACGTGCAACGCGCGGGCTTCGCCGACGCGCAGTTCGATGCGGCCGTCTTGGACCTCGAACGGATCCTCGCCGAGCATCGCGACACCTTGGATCCGCGCACCGTGCGCGTGCTCGAGCGCAACTTGAACGCGATTGACGAAGCCATCCGGCAGGCGCGGTCGGCACTCGACGCCGATCCGGCGAACCCCTTTCTCAATTCGCATCTCGTGGACGCGCGGCAACAGAAGCTCGAGCTGCTGCGGCGCGCGGCGCTGATCGCGGAAGGCGGGAACTGATGAGGCAGGCACTGCAACGACACTGGTGGATTGGGCTTCTGGCGATCGGCGTGCTCGGCGTGAGCGGCGGCGAAGGGCGCGCTCAGAACACCGACGCGCAAGCGTCCGAGGCGCAGCCGCCGCCGATCCAGGCCCGACCGGGCAGTCCGGAGACGATGCCGAAGAGCACCTACGAGAATCCTGTCGCCAAGGGCTCGCGCCTCGTCATCAGCAACAACGCGGGTGAGGTCGTCGTTCGTGCGTGGGACAAGGACGTCCTGAAGGTCGACGCTTCTCATTCGTCGCGCGAGAAGCTCGAGGTCTACCAGGCGAACGAATCGACGGTGCGCGTGCGCACGCGATCGGAGCGCAGCGGCGCCTCGGGTCTCGTGGACTATCGCATCTCCGTTCCGCGGTGGATGCCGGTCAACTTGTCGGGCACCTATCTCGAGGCTGACGTCGAAGGCACGGCGGCCGAAGTGACCGTCGAGACCGTCGGCGGCAACGCTCGGGTCAGCGGGGGATCGGGCGCCGTTTCGTTGCGCTCGGTCGAGGGCACGAT
>JAIVJN010000055.1 GCA_020200025.1 Acidobacteriota bacterium
GTACCAGGTCGTGGGCTCGGGCTGCGACACTACTCCGTGGTCTCCGGACCAACGGGAGGAACCTATCTGTTTGCCTGGAACTTCGGCCGCAGAATGGGTGCAGCCCATGCAGCGGCTCTGACCCTGCTCCTGCTCGTCATCGCTGCGGTCGTCCTGACGGCCCACGCCGTCCTAAAGCGGCTTCTCCGTCCACTGCGGGTCTTGAGTGACGGCGTGGTGCGGCTCAGTGAGGGTCAGCTCGACGTCCGACTGGCCAATCGGACCCGCGACGAGTTCGGAAGACTGACAGACGCCTTCAACCGAATGGTGGGTCGCGTCAGAGAAATGATTGGCGCCCGCGACCACCTGTTACTCGACGTCAGCCACGAGCTGCGGTCGCCGGTGACGCGTATGAAAGTGGCGCTCGAACTCCTGCCAGATGACGAGCAACGGACACGCATGGCCGCCGATGTCGTCGAGATGGAGCGGATGATCGCGGAGCTGCTCGAGTTCGAGCGGCTGCGCGACGGGCGCGGCCTTCGAACGGCGCGTCAGGATCTCATGCCTCTTCTGCGCGACGTCGCGGAGAGCTTTCACAACAGACCGCCCGGAGTTTGCATTGTCTCGACGTCGCGGGAGTTGCAGGTTGACGTCGACGGAGAGAAAATTCGCGTTGTCCTACGGAACCTTCTGGAAAACGCCGCCAAGTACTCGTTGCCGACGAGCCGTCCGGTCGAGATTTCAGCGGCGCAGAATGCTGACGCGGCCGTGATCCGTGTCACGGATGACGGCGTCGGAGTTCCCGAAGGCGACCTCGAGCGTGTCTTCGAGCCGTTCTTCCGCGTGGATCGCTCCCGCTCCAGGAGCACCGGCGGGTACGGCCTGGGCCTCAGCATCTGCAAGCGGGTGATGGAGGCCCACGGCGGGAGCATTGCCGTCGAGCGGCAGGCAGGCCGCGGAACGTCGTTCGTCCTCACCTTCCCGCAGGCCGCGTTCGCGAAGTCCGCGTGAAGCGCAGGCGTAGCAGCAGAGACGACACCCAGGGACCAGCACGCTCGTCGAACGACCGCCGACACCCCAACCCCGAAGCTCCCGACAGATCTTCCAGGCCCCCTATCAAACAGCGACGTGTGGCCGGCCAGACTGTCCCCTCGGGTCATAAAGGGGGCCCGCAAAACGACCGCTCACGTGGCTCAGGATGAGCATGGCGATATCGTTCGACCGCTGATGAGCCAGGTCGCCTATGATGGCGCTCATGAGCGCTCCAACAATCAGGGCGATCGCGACGCTGGCTGTCGTGTCGCTGGGTGTGGGTTCGGAGGCCCGGCAAGGTCTCGACTGGCGTCCAGCCATCCAACCGATCGACTCGCCGGCTGCCGAGGCAAGCGCACAGCCCCAACTGTCCGTGTCGGCGCGAGGCGTGCTTCTCAGCTGGATCGAGCGCGCCGGCGCGCGGGCGACATTGAAGTTTGCCGAACGTAACCCCACCGGCTGGTCCGAGCCACGCACGGCCGCGTCGGGAGACGACTGGTTCGTCAACTGGGCCGACGTACCCTCGGTGGTCAGGCTGGATGACGGGACTCTGGCGGCGCACTGGCTGCAGAAGAGCGGCGCGGACACTTACGCCTACGATGTGCGCCTCGCCTACTCCAAAGACGATGGGCGCACGTGGTCGGCGTCGTTCACGCCGCATCACGACGGGACCAAGCGCGAGCACGGATTCGCGTCGCTCTTCCAGATGCCTGGCGCAGGACTCGGCCTCATCTGGCTGGACGGACGGGCGATGGCCTCGGCGGCGGGACACGACGCGCACGGCGGAACGGAAGGGGCCATGAGCGTCCGGTTCGGCACCTTCGACACGAATTGGAAGCAGACCTCCGAGATGCCGGTGGATCTCCGCGTCTGCGAGTGCTGTCCGACGACGGCCGTCGTGACCAGCGAAGGGCCAGTCGTGGCGTTCCGAAACCGAACCGAGGATGAGGTGCGCGACATCTACGTGTCGCGTCTCGAGGGTGGCATGTGGACCGAGCCCAAGGCCGTACACGACGATGGCTGGAAGATTCCGGCATGTCCGGTGAACGGACCGATGATGAGTGCCCGCGGTCGAAACGTCGCGATTGCATGGTTCACCGTCAAGGACGACGTCGGCCACGCCTACGCGGCGTTCTCGTCAGACGCGGGTCGTACGTTCAGTGCGCCCACTCGATTGGATCAGACTTCCGCTCTGGGCCGCGTCGACATCGACCTGCTCCCCGATGGTTCGGCAGTGGCAACATTTATCGAGTTCGCCGAGCAGCGGTCACAGTTCAGCGCGCGACGCATACACGCGTCCGGTCGAAAGTCGGATCTCGCGACGGTGGCGGCGATCGAGGGCGCACGGGCGAGCGGTTATCCGCGGGTCGCTCGGCTGGGCGACGAATTGGTGTTCGCCTGGACCGAAAGCAAGGACGGCAAGCTTCGCGTACGGACGGCCGTGACGCGGATCGCCACTGGGACCCTCGAGTGAGTGAGCGGGTTGGGCATCACGGACGGAAGAGTCGCTCATAGAAGCCGCTGGTCTTGACCGTCACCGTGACGGGATCGTCGTTCAGGTTCTGCCAGAACCACCCGTAATTGCCGGCGGCGGGCGCCTCGAAGGCCCCGTGTCCGCTCCACTGGAGCTCGTCCTTCCAGTAGCTGCTGTAGTCACCTTCTGGTGCGTTGACGGTTTCTCCGTGCATATCCACATCGACGCCGCCACCGGCAGTAGTCCACGAGAACACGAAGCGTTCGCCCGCGCGCATCGCCGCCTTGATCTCGGCGCCTTCGCCCGATTTCAGGGTGAGCGTCATCTCGTCGCTGCGAAACGGTGCTGGTCTCTTCAGCAGCGAGCCGGACGTCGCCGCGGCCATCTCCGGCAGCGACTCCGACGCGGCGGTGACGCTGGCAAGAGGTCGGAACACGCCGATCGCCCGTCCCGCGCCTGTCGGATCAAGGCCGTATTCGGCCGGTAGCACGACGGTCACCAGAATGAGGCTGGCGACCACGAGCGCCACGAGCGTGGCGCGGAGCAACTGCCGGGAGGATGGGAGGTCGGACTGGCCTGGTGTCGTCATACAAGGTCCTGATCTACTCGAGGAAATACCCGGTCAACTGATACCCGACCAGCACGAAGCCGCAGGTCATGATGACGACATTGCTCGCGAACGCCTGGCGGTGAAACGCGGTGGTTCTTCGCCAGTACGCCATCGCGATCAGGATGGCGCCCAGGGCGAGAAACTGTCCGGCCTCTACACCGACGTTGAAGGCAACGATCTTCGCGACCAGACTTTCTCGGGGGAGTGCGAAGTCCTGCAGCTTGGTGGCAAGCCCGAAGCCATGGAAGAGCCCAAAGATCAAGACGGCCGCCTTGGTGTTCGGCTGCACGCTGAACCATCGACGGAAGGCGCCCAGGTTGTCGAGCGCCTTGTAGACGACGGAAAACCCGATGATGGCATCCACCAGGTAGGCGTTGACGCGAATATCGCTCAGGACTCCCAGCAGCAGCGTCACGCTGTGCCCGACGGCGAAGAGCGTCACGTACGCGCCGACGTCGCGAAGGCGGTAGAGGAAAAAGATCACCCCCAGCAGGAAGAGCAAATGGTCGTAGCCCGTGACCATGTGCTTGGCACCCAGGTAGAGGAACGCGATGAGGCCGCCCTGCTCCATGAACGCCTTGTCACTTGCCGACACGCCATGCGCGGCAAGGTCCGGCACCGAGATTGCGACGAGCAACAGAAACAGACAACATAGCCGATTAGTCACGCGCTCGCTCCTTCCCGGGCGACGGCTGCGACGGGACGGCCGAACCGGTCATACAAGATCGGCACGACAATCATGTGAGGGCCGTGGAGCTGAGCAGCCCGAACATGATGACCATCGCCATCGGCGCTTGAATCTCGCTGCCGGGCCGGCCGGCGGAGAGCGCGATGGGTACGAGTGCGAGGCCCGCGGCGAGCGCGGTCATGAGAATCGGTACGACGCGTTCCGTGGCCCCGTGCACGACAGCCGTCCGGAAATCCGCAATGCCCTCGTTCGTCTGGAGATGGCGAATGGGCGAGACGAGCATGATGCCGTTTCTGGTCGCGATGCCGAAGAGGGTGATGAAACCGACGATCGACGCGACCGACAAGATTCCGCCGGCGACGTCCACACCGATGACGCCGCCAATCAGGGCAAATGGGAGGTTCAGCATGATGAGCAGCCCGTCCGGGCGGTATCGGAACGCGCGCAGGAGCCAGCGCTGGTACCACGATTTCAACCGGCGCGTCAGCGCAGGTTCAGCGCCAAAACGAATCATCTGCCAGCGACGTCTTCGCAGCGTGGGCGGTAAAGCGTACACACCTTCAGGCGACTCGACGGTCACGGCCTTGACCCCCACCGCGAGAAGCTGCGTTGGCAGCCGCAATGTCGGGAACGAGCAGCGAACGGTAGGGACCGAGAGATTGTCCAAGATGCTCCCCAGCGACGTTGAACGCCAGGACCACCACCGTGATGGCAAGTGCCGGGGCAAGCAGGGCATGCGGCGCGACCAGAAAGACGCTCTTCGCATCGTTGATCATCGTGCCCCACTCCGGGCTGGGTGGCTGTGCGCCGAGACCCAAAAAGCTCAACCCGGAAACGCCAAGGATCAAGGTCCCGAACTCTAGCGCGGAGAGCGCGAAGATCGGCGCGAGGATGTGGGGGAGGACGTGCCGGACCATGATGTGAAGATCGCCGGCACCGAGCGCGCGCGCCGCCTCGACGAACTGTCGTTCGCGCCAGCTCAAGACCAGCGCTCTGGTCACTCGCGCATACCGTGCCCACCAGACGGCCGTGAGCGCCGCGACAACGGTCAGCAAACCTGCCGGGAAGAGCCCGGCGATCGCCATGGCGAGAACGAGTGTGGGGATGGCGAGGACTGCGTCGACGACACGCATGATCACGGTGTCGAGCGATCGCCCGTAGAAGCCCGCGATCGAACCAAGCGTCAGACCAAGCGCGACGATGCAAGCGAGCGCGAGCGCCGCGCCGCCCAGCGATAGCCGCGCGCCGTGCAGCACTCTGCTCAGGAGATCCCGGCCGAGACGATCGGTGCCAAGCAGATGGTCCGCAGAGGGTGCCGCGAGCGAGCGCGAGACGATGTCGGAGGGCTCGTACGGCGCGAGCCACGGCGCACATGCGGCCGCGACCGCGACCACGACGAGGATCGCGCCGCTGACATTCGCGGCCATTGGCAACCGCGTCACGACGAGCCCGCCACGTGCCTGACGCGCGGATCGACCCAGCAGTACATCACGTCGGCAGCGAGACTGACCACGCCGAACACGGCGCCGCCGAAGAGCATGACGCCTTGAACGAGCGGGTAGTCACGCGCATAGATCGCCTCGACGGCGAGTCGCCCCAATCCCGGCCACGAAAACACCCACTCGACGATCACGGCTCCTCCGAGGAGGTGGCCCAGTGATATCGCAACCATCGTCAGCAGGGGCAGCACGGCGTTCGGCAGCGCGTGGCGCACGAGAACGGCCCGATGGGTCAGGCCCTTTGCCAAGGCGGCGCGGATGTACTCCTCGCCGAGCGTCTCGAGCACGCTCGCGCGGACGAGTCGTGCATACGTGGCCGCCGTCGCGAACGCGAGCGTCACGGCGGGCAGGACCAGGTGCGATGGTGACCCGGCGCCAAAGACCGGAAGAAGCCGTAGCTTCACGGAAAAGACCAGGATGAACACGTATCCGAGCACGAACGCGGGCACGGATGCCCCTGCGACGGCGAGCGCGCGCGAGATCTGATCCAGTGCTGCACCGGGCTGATACGCCGCCGCGACGCCAAGTGGGGCACCAATGACGATCGCCACGACCAGCGCCGATAGGGCGAGTGCCACCGTGGCCGGGACGCTGCCCGCGAGGGCGGCCGTCACGCTCTGACCAGTGGCCCACGATCGCCCAAGATCGCCCCGGGGCAGCCCGCCCATAAATGACGTGTATTGCAGGAGCAGTGGACGGTTGAGCCCCATCCTCTCCTGAAGCATGACGATCTCCTCGTCGGTCGGCGGCCGGCCGTATGCACGCTCGAAGAACAGTTCCGCGGGATCGCCAGGCGCAGCATGCGCGAGCACGAAAGCGATGGTTGCCACGCTGCACATGAGGGCCAGAAGCCACACCAGCCGAGCCGCGAGATATCGCATCATGGAGTCGACAACGCCACCGTCTCCCAGCGCTGGTTCGTGTTCGACGGGTGTGGCACCAATCCGCTGACACGATCGGTCGTCACGAATAGCCTGTAGAGGCCCGCGAGAGGCACGAGGACGTGCTCGTCTTCCACGAGCGCGACAATCGCTTCGGCAGCGTGGCGTCGTGCCGCTTCGAGTGTGAGGGCGGCGCGACATCGCTCGATCGCCGCGTCCACGGCCCCGCCAGGCGAGACAAAGCGCGTGGCCGCGCTTCTCGATTGCGAGAAGTGGAGCAGGTCGGGGAGAAAGCAGGGATACGGGTCGTTCTGGTTGACGATGGTCTGCAAGATGTCGAACTCACCCGCCCGGCGCCTCGAGGCAAAGACCCCAGGATCCGGCGCGAGCTCGATGCGCAACTCCACGCCGACCTTGCGGAGTTGTTGCTGAATCAACTCGGGCACGTTGAGGTGCTCAGCCGAGGGGAACGCGACGAGCAGAACAAGGCTCAGACGTGTCCCGCCCTTCTGACGAACGCCGTCGGCCCCCAGAGTCCAGCCGCCGTCTGCCAATAGCTTGACCGCCCGTGCCGGATCGTACGGAACGCCACGGATCAAGGAACGATGGCGACCGAACACCGCGGGGGCCAGCCACGTGACGCTCTCCTCAGCGGCATCGTGCCACACGCGCTGCACGATGGCGGCGCGGTCCACCGCAGACGCGATGGCGCCGCGCACCGTGTGATCGCTCCCCAGCACATATCGATCCTTACCGCTGATGTTGAAGGTCAGCGCATTGGAGGCGCCCGGTGTCGATCGAACCAGACGCAATCCCGGATCGTTCGACATCGACGGAAGAATTTCAGGTGGTACGTCGGCAGCAATCTGCAGCTGTCCCGAGCGAACGGCCAGGAAGCGCGCGTGCGCGTCTGCGACGAACCTGAAGACGACGAGCGGTGACGCCGCACGACGTTCGTTGCGCCAGTGCGTGTCGCTGCGCGCGACGACCAGCCGGTCATGCTTGATGTACTCCACGAAACGAAATGGTCCGGTGCCAACGGGACGCAGGACATCAGTGCCA
The DNA here is from genome assembly GCA_020200025.1 of Acidobacteriota bacterium. GTDB lineage: Bacteria > Acidobacteriota > Vicinamibacteria > Vicinamibacterales > UBA2999 > JAIVJN01. The sequence continues at coordinate 7,226 of JAIVJN010000055.1, forward strand.
CGCCGATTGATCCCCCAAATCGGATGGGCGATCTGCTCGGCCAGCCTCCGGTTCGGCTGCATCGGGGTGATGGCGACCGTGTATCGATCGAGGATCCGGATGCTATCGGGAGCCAGTTGTTGGTAATTCGAAGGGTCAGCCGTTGAAATCAGATCGAAAGTGAACTTGACATCCGCTGCCGTCAGCTCCTGGCCGTCATGAAACGCGACCCCGCGTCGAAGAAAGAATTGATACGTGTTTGTGACTTCGTCGTACGTCCAACGCTCGGCCAGCATGGGTTCGATGCCGAACGTCTCGTCCATGCGCACGAGGGTGTCGCATACGCCGGCGTTCAGGGGATACTTCGCCAGGTCGGGTCGCTGCGGCAGCTCGTTGAGATACCGGTCGGGCCCGACGCCAACGGTGAGTGTGCCTGCGGGAGTGCGCACGTCACTGCAGGAAGCCGCCGCGAGGAGCAGCCCGACCATCGTGCTTCTGAGGCGATTCCTGGAATGCTGAAACACGCGGCTACCGGTATATCATGCGACGTCGCCCCTTCGCCTTGCTGATCCGTATCATTCGCCGGGGTCGTTGCTTGCATTGGTCGCGATGTGTGGCGCCTGCGGCCCATCGTCATCCGAGCCTGTGCGAACGACGCTCGTGATCGCCCAGGGCGGCGATCCGGGCGCACTCAATCCCGCCGTCACCACATCCGGCAATACCCATCCGGTCACCGACCAGATTTTCAACGGACTTGTTGGACTCGACGCACAGCTCAATCCTGTTCCTGAGCTCGCCGAGCGATGGCAGATCGACGACGATGGCTGCATGTATCGATTCACACTCCGCGACGGCGTGACGTGGCATGACGGCACGCCCTTCACCTCCGGCGACGTGAAGTTCACATTCGAGAACGCGCTCCTCGAGTATCACTCGCGGACGCGGGCGGCGCTCGAAGGCTTGCTGCTCGGGTCGAGACGCCCGACGACCGAGCCGCAGTCTTCCGGTTGAAGCGACCGTACAGTCCTTTGCTGCAACGGCTCGACGTGGTCGAAGCGTCCATCATCCCGCGCCATCAGTACGCCGGACACGACTTGCTGAATGGCGAGCCAACGCGCCGGCCGATCGGGACCGGACCGTTCCGCTTCGTGAGTTACGCACCGGGGAACAACCTCGTCCTCGAGCGCAATCCCGACTACTTTCGCGAGGGGTTGCCGGG
>JAIVJN010000477.1 GCA_020200025.1 Acidobacteriota bacterium
CAACATACAAGCGCAGGCTTCGGGCGGGCTCGTACACCACCTGAAACTCGCCGAACCGAGTGCACGTCGTTCTGGCCACTTCCGTCGCACCCGGCGGCCGTGGCGGAGCCTCTTCCGTGGGCAGACGCGGTGCGGGCTAACACCGGCGTGGAGCGGACGGCGTTCGAGTACCGGTTGCTGGTCGCCGCATCGATCCGCCGCGGCGCAGGCCGAGTACATCATCCTCCACCCGATGCCTCTCGGTGTCCGATTCGAAGGCATTCAGCCACCAAATCTCCCTGGGGCCGCTGAGCGACGTCCGTACTGGGGGCTGCCTGACGGGGAATGGATCGCGTCCGACCCGGAGTTCTGGAACGTGAACCCGATTGCGAGCGGCAAATAGCGCGCAGCCCTCGGCGGCGCTGATCACGTTGCCGGTGTTAAGGCTCGGCGCCAGCCTTCAGAGATCGCGTCACTTCCGGACGCCGACCTTGGCCTCCAACTCGGCCGGCGATGCATTGCAGCGCGCATGCGTCCCGACATACGCTCCTGTGGATGGACCAGGCCCCGACGGTCGTCGCCGTCTTCAATACAAGCCCCGACGCCGTGGACTTGCTGCGCATCGTCCTCGAGCGGTCCGGGTTTGTGGTGGTGACCGCCTTCACCTACGAGTTGCGCGACGCGAAGGTCGACATCGAGGCTTTCGTGCGAGAACACAAGCCTCGGGTCATCGTGTATGACATCGCGCCGCCGTACGAGCGGAATTGGCGGCTGTTCCAGCATTTTCGTTCGATGGACATCCTCCAGCGCACGGCGTTCGTCGTCACGACCACCAACGCCGCGCAGGTCCGAAAGATCGCGGGGCCCGAACAGGACCTCCACGAGATCGTCGGCAAGCCCTACGATCTGGACGAAATCGTCCAGGCCGTGATCGACATCGCCCATCAACGTCCCATCGTCTAGTCCCGGCGGGCCCGATGAGAGACATCGCGTTGACCGTCGCAAGCAGCGAGACGGCCATGGCGCCGCTAAAAAGCCCACCGGTCCGGAACGGGCGCTAGCCAGTCTGCTCGCGGCACCAGCACCACGTCACGGGTTCCGGCGCAGGCCGGCGCCCGCGCGGCGTCGTTGCCAGCGTCACACCTTCGCACCGATGCCAAGCAAGTGAGCGCTGGCACCGATGATTGATGGCTCCGACTCCAATCGGCGCGCGACGTCGAGCAGATCGTTCCTCAACGCGGTATCCTCCCAGCGCGCGTCGAAATCTGCCAGGATCCAGCCGGGGCCTTCCACACCGAGTACCTGAACGTCGGTGAATTCAGAGGCCTCCATTTCACGGCGAAGATCTTCGGGTCGATGGAAGTAAGCCGTCGTGAAGTAATCAAGCCGCTCGGTATCGTTGCGATGCTGGCCATCGGCCAGATCGCGATCGCGAATTCGAACGAAGCGCGGATCGAGCGAGAGCCTGCGCGCCAAGCCGTCGAGCGCCGAAGCATAGCGGGAGATCGCGGCCACGACGACCCGGCCTCCACCAACGAGGACGCGGTGCGCTTCTTTGAGAGCCGCGCGTCGGTCGCCGTCACCGATCAAGTGGTAGAGAGGGCCCATCACGAGCACCGCATCCATTGAGCGGTCGCTCTGCGGCAGCGCTCGAGCATCCGCGACGGCGAGCGACGCGAGTGGTTGTGTCACCATCGAGTTACGGTGTCGAGCCGCTTCGACCAATCTCGGAGCCGCGTCCACCAAGTGGACCTCGTAGCCCCGTTCGGCCAGCCACACCGAGTAGGCTCCCGCTGCGCCGCCGACATCGACCACACGAGCCGGAGGGGGCGGCAACACGCGGGACAGAACATCTTTCGTTCGCTCGAACTCTAGGAGTGATGGGCCTGAGGCAAGCCGAGACTCCTCGGGGAACGTTTCGTAGTAGTCCGAGACTTCCTTCGGAGGGCTGGCAGCGGATTGAGCGTCCATCGTGCGTCCAGTAAACGGCGTCATCGTACTCCGAGCGCATACGGCCGTGGGACCGAGAGATGGTCCCGCCGCGCCGACGCGTCGGTCATCTATTCGGCAACGATTTCGCGCTGTCAGGCCCAGGTGCACAGCGTACGCTGTGTGCTGCTCCCGAGGACTAGCCGGCGGCGACGACGTGTGAACGATTCAGAGGGTGTCGCTGCGACGGCAAGGTGCACGCATTCCCGTCTCCTTCTACGTCAAGTACGCCAACCGCCCTTTGGCTTCCCAACAGGAACAACTGGCCTACGTCGTGTCGTATGAACCCGATCTTGCCGATGGTGCAGGCTATGTCTACTTGCCGGGCAGAGGAGATACGCGGTACGCGCTCAATGCCAGATCGATCTTTCGTGGCCGCGAAGGCTACTGGTTCCGTGCCAGCGATGCATGGAACGAAGCGGCCATGAGACTGATCCGCGAGCGGCACTGACCTCGGCTCATCGACAAACAGCTTCCTCGTTCTAGCGCGGCAGCGATGCTGCACACGTCTTCGGCGCACAGGGCCGCGGAGGATTCGGTTGCCCGCACTCGCCGAGGACCCAACGGCCTGGAGGGGCTGCTCGCCGTCAGTGGGCAGTGAGTCAGTTTGAACCCCTCTCGGAGCTACCCGGCACGCCCTTATTCGCTGAGAACAGTCTCTCCGCCAGACAAGTACAAGCGCCTGCATCGGCACGCTTGCGGCACTCGCGCTGCATGAATACGGATCCGCATGTACTCCGGGGGTCCCCCCCCTCGGGTGACAGCCGGCAGGTGCGGTGGTCTCGCGCGAGAACTGGCAGCCCCTTCGCGTCCTGATCTCCGCGTCGCCGGGGCGCCGCTAGCGGGCAGAAATTCTTTGCCCAGCGGCGGCAAGGTCTTCCACGGCGAGTGGCCTGGAACGTGTTGAAAACGGTGGACTTCGACGCGCTCCCGGGCACCTACGACGCCCTGGGGCGTCTCGACGCGATCGTGACGGCGCTCGATGCAACCCACGCACCGCGACCGCCTGCCTAACACGCTTGCAGGCTGGACCCGATATGTCGCCTAGCCGGGCGCGCTGGCGCCATGGTCTCCGGCTCCCCTGAGAGTCGTATGAGGCGGCGGCCATTCGGGTCTCGCTCAGAAAGACAAGGTGATGATGATGATTCGACGACTAACGCGCCTGTGCGCCGGGCTCCTGGTCTGCGCCGGCTCGTGGCTGACGGTGGAGGCGCAAGACCCGGCCACGCTCCCGCGGCTCGACGCGAGCGCGCTGCGCTATGTGGGCGCATTCACGCTACCGGCGGGCGGGAGTGGGGCCTCGTCTCTCCAATGGGGCCGTGGTCCGTTGGGGATGGGGCCGGACGGCCAATCCCTGTATGTGAGCTGTCACGACCAGTACGACCG
>JAIVJN010000056.1 GCA_020200025.1 Acidobacteriota bacterium
ATCTGCCACCGTTCGCCCGTGGGCGGATACGGAACGACGTAGACGTAGGGCGTGTTCTCCGCGGTGGCGTGATACGCAATCCAACGACCGTCGGGCGAAAAGCGCGCTTCATCCGCGTTCGAGATGTCGGTGATGATCGCCTTCTCTTCCTTCGTTCCGTCAACGCGTATCGCCCAGATCTCGTAGGCCTGTTGGACGGGCCGGCCGACGAGTAGATAGCGCCCATCCCGACTCCACGAATCAGGGTAGCCGGTCCACGCCGCAACCTCAGTCTCCGCACCGCCGAACGCCCCTCGGACGATGACGCGATTGCCGCGACGATACGCGATCCGATATAAGGCCTCGCCGCGGCGCCGCTCGGTGGGCGCGCCTTCCGCCTTCGCTCGGAAGCTTCGGCGGACCACGGGCTGCTAGCTTCAGCGACGGCTGGTCGGCGCGTGGGACCCTCTGGGTGGGACCGCTGCGCGGTGGGATCGGACCCCGTGAATGAACCCTGCGGCTCTTTTGACCGTCTACGAGTCCAATCGTCACGGCCCGAAGGGCGGCCGGTGGGCGCGCCGTCGGGGCCTGGGACCCTTCGGGTGGGACCGCTTCGCGATGGGATGGACCTCACCGACCTTCGACGAGCCCAGGGGCCCGGAGCTGTCGAGGAGCGCGAGGGGAACGGGCGGTCCCGCCGACAAGTTGAGCTCCACTCGGCGCCGGGGAGCCGAATTCCGTATGCGGACCACGGTTGTCGTGCTCCAAGATCTCGGGCGCAGCCCTCGGATGCAGGCTCACGCGCTCGCCTTGGCGCACGGTGGAGATGTCACGCTCATCGGCCTCGAGGGTGCGCCGGTCCAGGCCGCAGTCGCCGCCGAGTCTCGGATTCGCTCGGTTCGCCTGCGCGATCGGGCATTTCGCGGCCGCACCAGCGGAGGGCCTTGGCGGTATGTCGGCCTCTCCGCCGCGCGCGCCGCTCTGCAGGGTGTGCGTCTGGGGCTGGCGCTCATGCGTGGACCCACGCCCGACCTGGTGTTGGTTCAGAACCCACCGGCGATCCCCACGCTCGCCGCGGGCTGGGCGGTCGCGCGGCTCAGAGGCGCGCGTCTCGTCATCGACTGGCAGAACCTGTCGCATACCCTGGCGGCGGTCCCGCTCGGCGAGGCGCATCGTGCCGTCCGCGCCATTCGGCGCGGCGAGCGCCGCTGGGCGCGACGCGCGGATGCACACCTCGCGATCTCACGCGCGATGGCCGACTGGCTGCTGCGGGAATGCGGCGTCGGCGCGGTCGTGTTCCACGATGCCCCGGTGTCGTGCTTCAAGAAGCCCGCGCTCGAGGTCGCGTCTTCGATGTGGCAACGGCTGTCGCACGAGCTTGCGCTCGGCGCACGCCGCGTCCCGCTCGTGGTCTGCGCCACGAGCTGGAACCCCGAAGAGGATGTCGATCTGCTCCTCGAGTCACTCGAACGCGCCGAGCGGCGTCTTGTCACCCAGCGCGGCCCTGGCAACCCGAATGCCCCGGATCTGGCCCTGCTGATGACCGGTCGTGGTCCGCTTCGCGCCGAGTTCGAGCGACGCGTGGCGCGTCGTGCGTTGACGCGTGTTGCGGTGCGGACCATCTGGCTCGAGCCTGCCGACTATCCCGTCCTCGTCGGCATGGCCGACGCCGGCGTCTGCCTCCATCAGTCATCGTCCGGGCGGGACTTACCTATTCGTCTCGCGGAATTCCGTGGCTGCGGCGTGCCGCTGTGCGTGTACGACTACGCGCCGGTCGTTGGTGAAGTGCTGACCAACGGGAAGGAAGGCGTGACATTCCGCGAGCCCGGAGAACTGGCCAACGTGCTCGTTGCGCTTGCCACCAATGACCTCTCGTCCGTGCCCGCCTTTGCGGCCTCTCGCGAGTGGCTGGTCACCCATCCGTCGGAACCCTGGGACGAGGCGTGGCGGCGCATCGCGGCGCCTGTGCTGAAGGCCACGAGCGAACGCGCTGAAACGTAGAGGCCGGCCTTCCGGCCCGGACTATGCGTCCCGTAGCGCCGTGGCCGGATCGATCCGCGTCGCGCGCCAGGCCGGTACGAGCGACGCACACACCGCCACGATCAGCAGCAAGACCATCGCGACGCCGAGCGTCAGCGGATCCCGCGGGTTCACCTGAAATAATTGCTGTTCGAGCAGTCGTGTTGTCGCGAACGCCCCGACGAGGCCAATAATGAGGCCCGCGGCGACCGGCCGCAGACCATGCATGATCATTTGGCCAACGACCTCGCGCACTGAGGCGCCGAGGGCCATCCGCACGCCGATCTCACGTGTGCGCTGCGCGACAAGCCAGGCAATGACGCTGTAGATGCCGAGCGCGGCGAGAAAGAGGCCCGTCAGGCCCAGAGCCGTCATCAGGGTCGTGTTGAAGCGCGCTTGCGCGGTCGTGCGGCGAAGGCCTTCCTCGAAGGTCGTGATGTTGTAGACAGGGATCGTCGGGTCGATCTGTCTGACCGCATCTCGAACAAGGCCGGCCATCGCTGCTGGCTCTCCCGCCTCCGGCCGCACGATCACGTTCAATGAGTTCCCGATCCAACCCCACGCTACGTCCGGAATCTGCGAGAGCGGCAGGTAGAACTCGGGCCTCGGCTCCTCGGCGGGACCGCGCGATCGGACGTCGGCGACCACTCCCACCACCGTTTTCCAACTCGGCGCGTTCGGCCCTCCTTCACAGCAGCTGATGCGCTTACCGATCGGGTTATCCGTGCCGAACGCCTGCCGGGCGACGGTTTCGCTGATGACCATCACGAGCGGCGCCGCACGCAGGTCGTCGGACGTGAACCCTCGTCCGGCCTTGAGCGGGATACGCAGCGCACGGAAGTAATCTGGCGTCACAAAGTGGGATCGACTCAGAATGCCGGTCTCCATCGTGATGGGCCGCCCCTCAGGGAAGAGGGCGTTCCCACCGCCCTGCCCGAGAAGGGGAGCTTGGGAGTCGAGAGCCGCCATCCGGACACCCGGTGCCGTCTGCAGGATCTCCAGTAACTGTGCAAAGCGCGTCTTCACGCGTTCTGGATCGCGATACGCCGGTCCGGTCAGCCCGATCCGAGCAGAAAGCGTTCCAGTGACGTCAAACCCGAGAGACACGCGCTGCAGGTTGATCGCGCTTCGCACGAGAAGCGCGGCGCCTGCGAGCACGACGAGGACCAGTGCGGCCTGGCCTGCGATGAGCGTCTGGCGAACCCATGGGCGGATGGAGCCCCCAAGTGCGCCTTTGCCCTCGCCGAGCTCGTTTCGCACATCGTGGCCGCGGGTGGCGTGCCACGCCGGGAGCAAGCCCACCAGTAGTGCACTGACGAGCGCAACCATGACGGCTGCGGCGAGCACGGGCGCGCTGAGCGACGCGACGGCGAGCCGCGGTACGCCCACAGGCGCGCTGGCGATCAGCGCTGGCAGCGCACCGTAGGCGAGGAGCACCCCGGCGAGGGCGCCCAGCGACGACAACAGGACGCTCTCGGTGAGTACCTGTCGGACGATGCGTCCGCGCCCGGCACCGATCGCGGCGTGAATCGCCAGCTCGCGCGAGCGGGCCGCCAGCCGCGCCAGCAGTAGATTGGCGACATTGCCACAGGCGATGATCAGCACGAGCGCCACCGCCCCGAGCAGCACGAAGAGGCGGGTCGAGAAGTCACTGGTTACGAAGTCGCCGTATACGCGCGCTTCGGCGCCACGCTCACTGTTGAATTCCGGGTGGTCGCGCCGAAGGCCTTCGGCCACGCGGCGCAGATCGTCGTTTACTTGCGCGAGCGTCACCTTCGCTTGCCGCAAGCCGTAGAGCACGAGAAAGTGCTCATCGAACATTGCAAGCCGCTCGGGCGTGAACCTGGCAGGCACCCATAGTTCCTGTGTTCCCGCGATCTCATCGAACGCCGCCGGCATTACCCCGACAACCTGATACGCCTGGCTGTTGAGCCGGATTTCACGTCCCACAATAGTGGGCGCGCCGCCAAATCGCCGTTGCCAGAGCCGGTAGCTGAGCACGACGATACCCTCCTGTCCGGGTCGGTCTTCCTCGGCCACGAAGGTCCTCCCGTGCAGCGGTGGAACGCCGAAAACCTGGAAGTAATTTGACGTGACCTGCATGCCCTGAACGCGTTCCGGTGTGTCGCCATCGGCGAGATTGAAGCTGGGGAAGAAGCCTGCGGCCAAGTGCTCGAGTGATGTCGTGTGGCGACGAAGGTAGTCGAAGTTGCCCCCGGACGTACCGCCGGGTTGCTCGCGCCATGTCGTGGACACGTAGAGGACGCGCGCGGGATCCGGAAACGGGAACGGCCGCAGGATGACCGCGTAGACGATGCTGAAGATGGCGGTGGTAGAGCCGATGCCGAGCGCCAGCGTCAGCAGAGCGGCCGCCGTGAATCCCGGGTTCCTGCGAGCCTGCCTCAACGCGAACCGGATGTCGTGGCGCAGCTCGTCGAGCCACTCGCGCCAGGCCAGCGTCTCGTCACGATCGCGCCCGAGGCGGACCAGCTGATCCTGAATGTCCTCGAGATCGCCCATGCGGCGCAAAGCCTCAACGCGCGCGCGAGCCGGATCGAGGCCGCGATCGATCAGTTCCTGGGTGCGGAGATCGAGGTGATGCGCCATCTCCTCGCGGACTTCCTGTTCGACGGGCACTCGCCAGAGGATGGAACGGAGACGACGTCGAATCGACATGTCAGGCTCCCACGAGCACCTTGTTGACGGCGGTCGAGAAGACGGCCCATGCTTCCGTATCGCTGGCGAGTTGCTGCCGGCCTTGTCGGGTGAGGCGGTAGAACTTCGCTCGGCGACCCAGCTCGGAAGTGCCCCATTCGGCGTCGATCCAGCCGCGCCGCTCCATCCGATAGAGCGCGGGGTACAGAGATCCTTCCTCGACCGCCAGCGCCCGATCCGTGGTGTCCTCGATCGACCGGGCGATGCCGTAGCCGTGTATCGTCCTGCGCGAGAGCGTCCGCAAGATGAGCGTCTCGAGCGTTCCAGGCAGAAAATCCACGGGATGACGGGCCATACGATACCTCGAAAATCTATGCCTAGATTATCGAAGGCTTAGACGGCGCTCGCGCGCGAAAGGTTCGCTCGGTAGAATGTCGAGCTTGTCCATGCAGCCGATCGCCTCTGTCGCAGACCAGCTCGGAATTCCTCGAGACCTCCTGGAACCTTACGGCCGTCACATCACAAAGATCCGCCTCGACGTGCTGGAGCGATTTCCGGAGCGCCGCGGAAAGCTCATCCTCGTTACCGGGATCACGCCCACGACCAGCGGAGAAGGGAAGACCGTCAACACCATCGGTTTGACGCAAGGGCTCGCCAAGCTCGGCCACCGCGCGGTGGCGGCGCTGCGCGAACCATCGCTCGGGCCCATCTTCGGGCAAAAGGGCGGTGCCACGGGAGGCGGGCGCGCATCGCTCGAACCGTCCGCCAAGATCAACCTGCACTTCACCGGCGACTTTCACGCCATCACAGCGGCGAATAATTTGCTCGCCGCGCTCATCGATACCCACTTCCACTTCGGCAATGCGCGCCGCCTCGATGCCAACGACATCCAATGGCCGCGCGCGATGGACATGAACGATCGCGCGCTGCGCCGGGTCGCCACCGGATTGGGCGGGAGCGAGGCAGGTCCCGCTCGAGAAACGGGCTTCATCATCACGGCGGCGTCCGAGATCATGGCGATTCTCGCCCTGTCCGACAGCCGCGCCGATCTCCGCCGTCGTCTCGGCGCCATCGTCATTGGCTTCAACTATGAGGGCAAGCCAGTCACGGCTGCCGACCTCGACGCTGTCGGCCCAATGATGGTGCTCTTGAACGAGGCCATTCTGCCCAATCTGGTGCAGACGACGGAAGGCGCGCCCGCGATCGTGCACTGCGGTCCGTTCGCCAACATCGCGCACGGGACGAGCAGCGTCCTGGCCCAGCGAATCGGATTGCACGTCGCCGACTACGTGGTCAACGAGACCGGGTTTGCCGCGGATCTCGGCGCCGAGAAGTTCTTCGACCTCGTCATGCCGATGTGCGGCCACGTTCCGGACGCCGCGGTGGTCATCGTCACCTTGAAGGCATTGCGCGCGCAGGGCGGCTCGCCCGAGGCCGCGGTCGAGCAAGGGTTACCAAACCTGGAGCGGCATGTCGCGAACCTGCGGCACTGGGGGGTGACACCGGTCGTCGCGCTCAACCGTTTTCCGGGGGACACGACGAGTGACCTCGACAGGGTGCTGGCTCACTGCCGACACGACGGTGTCGAGGCCGCCATCGCAGAAGGCTACGCCAAAGGCGGCGAGGGCATGATCGATCTCGCCGGAAAAGTCGTGTGCGCGGCGGCCCAGTCGCATCAGGGCCATGTTCGGCCGTTGTACGGTCGTGAGCAACCGCTCGAGGCCAAGATCACCGAGATTGCCACGAAGGTCTATGGAGCGAAGGACGTCATCTTCAAGCCCGCGGCTCGCCGCCGCCTGCACCGCTTCGCCGAGCTCGGCTACGGCTCGCAGCCAGTTTGCATCGCCAAGACGCAGTTTTCGTTCACGGACGATCCCAAGGTGATGGGCGCGCCGACCGGTTGGACGCTGACCATCTCGGACGCGATGCTTTCCGCAGGCGCCGGTTTTGTGGTGCCCATCGCCGGCAGCGTCATGCTGATGCCAGGGCTCGGGAGGACATCCCAGGCTCATAAGCTGGATGTCGATGATCTCGGGAACGTGATGGGAATGGGTTGAGCAGATACGACGGCAGACGGCAGACGACATCTGCCGATGACGCTTGCACGACCCGTTGTGTCCGCGCAGCAAGAGCGTTGGCGTTATGTGCCGTCGCGTGCAGATCAAGGTGCCCGTCACCGCCCATCGACCGACTATAATTTTCCGTCTGGAGCGCAGCGGGTTGGAATACCTCATCAAACAATACGCTCTCGAGAGCGGCGCCCTCGAAATCCAGTACATCGAAGAGTTCTTCGGCGAGTTCCCACGCCGCAAGATGGCGGCCGAGATCGTGGAACGCCTGCGCGACCGCCTGTCGCTGATCCTGATGGCGGAGGCGCCCCTGCCGGACGATCCCGGGACCTTGGTGCCGGTGTCCTACAAGGTTGTTCACGAGCTTCGTGCGACCGAATCGGTGCCCAAGCTGCGCGACCTGGTTCGCAGTCTCGACGGTGCCGTGCGCTTCGACGATCGGCGAATTCTCTACTCGTGGATCGGCGCGACCAGGCGTGATTGGCGAGGGCAAGGTCATTTCCGGGCGCTCACCGAAGAGTCGGAGACGTGGGCGCTGGCAATGGGATTCGACGAGGTGGTCGTCAAGACCAAGAACCTCTTCTACGACATGCGTGGCGTCCTCACCCAGCTTCAGTTCGACGTGGTGAAGTACGACCGCAACCATGTCGACAACGCCCAGTCGAAAGTGTACTTGAGCAAGCTCTTGGCGGCGGAGCTCGTCTCCGACCATCGCAGCAGACGCACGGTCGTGCGGGCCGAGTAGTGGCGCTCCGTGAGGACTCTCAATCCTCGATCACGTGACCAGCCGATCGGAGGACACCGATGGCTCGTTCGAGATCGTGCGCTCTCACCAACACATAGTCGGTGTCGAAGGTCGAGATGACGAAGATCGACACGTCGGCGTTGGCGAGCGGCACGGCAAGGCTGACAAGCACACTGGTGAGCGCGAAGTCGAGCGGGCCGTCCACTTCGAGCGCACACCAACCGGCTTCGACCCGAGCCGATGTCGGGGCGGCCTCCACCGCGCCGCACACGACGGAGAGCTCGCCGCTCGTGCGGGTCACCGACACGAAACCGTCGTGCGGCAGCCAATCGGGCCAAGGCTCACTGGGCTCGAGCCGGATCATGGCCAGCGGTTCGCTGAGCACCCGTATGCGCAAGGAACGGCTCCGTCACCGCATCGATGCGCGCGTTACGGCACCATCCTCATCAGCATGCCGGAGAGACCTCGCAGGCCGCGACGAAGCCGTTCGTCGTCCTCCGAGGAGACCGGTGCTGAGAGCAGCATGAGCCCCGCAACCGCCTTTTCGCGCACTTGCGCATCCGAATCGCGGGTGGCGGCTTCGAGCGGCGCACGCGCGCGCGTATCGCCCGAGGTGGCGAGGGCGATGGCGGCTTTCTCTCGCACTTGCGCATCGGGATCCTGAATCGCCTCGAGCAGGGCGGTCACGACCCTGGGATCGCGGCGAAGCGCGAGACCGATGGCGGCTTTCTCCCGTACCTGGCTGTCGGGATCGTGGAGGGCGCGGATCAAGGGTTCGACGACGTGCGGGCCGGACTGCACGGCGAGCGCCAAGGCCGCGTGTTCCCGGACGCCGCTGCTCGGGTCCGAAAGCGCCGCCGTCAGAATGGCCACCGAGGACGCTGCCTCGCCCTGCGCCAAGGCAAGCGCGGCTTTCTCGCGCGCGCCAGCGTCGGGCGACGTTCGCAGCGTCGT
>JAIVJN010000057.1 GCA_020200025.1 Acidobacteriota bacterium
GGGTGAGGTCATCCTGCTCGACGAGATCAACCGCATCCCGCTCAAGTCACAAAGCGCCTTTCTCGAAGGCTTGCAGGACCGCACGGTCACCGTCGGGAAGACCACCTACGAGCTGCCGGCGTTCAGCTTCGCGATCGCCACCATGAACCCCGTCGAGCTCGGGCAGGGCACGTTCCCGCTCTCGGAAGCAGCCACCGACCGCTTCGCCATCATGGTGAACATCGGCTATCTGCCAGCGGCAGAAGAACGCAAGCTGGTCAATTTCGATTTCAAGCGGATCCGTCTGCGCCCGCTGATGGCGAAAGAGCGGATCATCGAGCTGCGCGCAGCGATCAGTCAGCACGTGTACCTGGACGAGCGTCTCGGCGACTACATCCAGCAACTGGTCGCCGCCACCCGGCCGTTCAATCCCGATATCGACTGGCGCACGCACTCACCATCGGAGCTGGTGGAGCGCGGTGTCGATCTCGGCGCATCGCCGCGCGCCATCATCTGTTGGGGACGCCTCGCCAAGGTGTGGGCGCTCTTGGCGCACCGGCGCGATGAGGTCTACCCGGAAGACATTCAGGATCTGGCGCCCTACATCCTGAGCCACCGCATCTGGTTGGGACCGCACGCCGCCAGCCATGGACTGACGACGGAGGCGGTGGTGAAGGACATCGTGGAACGCGTGCCGATTCCGTAGATACCCAACCGGGTTGCTCTCGAGTCGCATGAGAGCAACCCGGTTGGATGGTCTCTCTCGAGTCACATGAGAGCAACCCGGTTGGATACACATGAGAACGCGCGAGCAGGAAGTCGAGCCCCTGATCAATCTGTCGGAGATCACGGAAATCGAGCTCAGGATTCTGCGGCGGATGCGCGAGTTCACCATCGGCGAGCACTCGAGCCTCTTCCACGGCGCTGGCTTCGACTTCGTCGGGCTGCGCGACTGGCAGGCAGGCGATCGGTTCGAGGCGATCGATTGGCCCCAGTCAACCCTCACCAACTTCTGTCCGCTCATCGTCCGCGAGTTCGAACAGCCGAGCACGTCCAGCGTCATCGTGCTCGCCGACCGTTCGGCGTCGACTCGCTGCGGCCTCGACGGCCTGCCCATTGCCACCGTGATCGCCCGCGCGATTGCCACCATCGGCATGTCCGCGGTGTTCTTCCAGGACTCGTTCGGCCTCATCACGTTCGACCGTGACTTCGATCGCATGGCGGCTCTTCGTCCGAGGATGGGCAAGGGCCACATCATTCACTGCCTCGACGCGTATCAGCGCGCGACCGGCCTGCAAGATCTCCGGCAGATCGGCAGCCTCAGTGCGACGGTCACCGGATTCATGCGGAAGACGTCGCTCGTGACCGTGGTGTCGGACTTTCTGATCGAGGATCCGGCCGCCGTCCTGCGTGAGCTGGCACTCATCGATTCGGTCCACGATGTCTTCATCACCATCGTCGACGCGTCGTTCGCCTTCGAAATGCCCCGGCTGTCGGCGGGGTGGATCGAGGCGTTCGACGTCGAGTCGGGCCGGGCTCGCGTCATGTCGCGCCGCCAAGTGGCGCGACTGGCATCTCGAACGGCACAGTGGCAAGACGAGGTGGCTCGGCAAGCGAAAGAGCAGGGGCTCGACGTGGTGCGGTTGGGACGCGACCAGACACAGTTCGATATCGCCTGGCTGGAGTGGGTCGCCGAGCGACGGCTTCGCCGACGATAGGGAAAATGGGAACGCAGTCCCGAAGCGCACGAAGATCGCGAAGGTGAGAACCAACCCGGTTGCTCTCGAGTCACATGAGAACAACCCGGTTGGAGATCTTCGTGTCCTACGAGACTATCTTTCGACGGAGCTTTGATGCGACCTGATGCCGGAGTGAAGCGCGTGACGGTTGGGGCGCTAGTGTTGTTCGGAGTGCTGCTGGTCCCCGCAATGACGTCGGCCCAGCCCACAACGGAGGACGTCGAGGTCGAGCCCCTCAGGTGCTGGTGGCGGGCGAGCGCGGGGTCGGTGCGCGTGGGCCAGCCCTTCCAGGTGGTGCTGACTTGCGCGGTCGTCGAAACGGCCTCGACACGCGTCGTGCCGGATCAGTCGCGCCTCGATGCCAGCGTCCTGCAGCTGCCGCCATTCGAGGTCGTCGGTGGCACGCGCGCCGAGGACCTGCGCACGGTGGGTGAGCGTTTCTTTCAGTACGAATACACGCTGCGGCTGCTCGCGGAGGAAGCCTTTGCTCGCGACGTTCCGGTCCCGTCGCTCTCGATCTCCTACCGCATCGAAACGCGGACGGGCCAAGGCGGGGCGTCGCAGGGGCGCGAGCAAATCTACGAGCTGCCGCCGATCCCCCTGCGCGTGGCATCGCTCGTGCCCATCGAGGCCAACGACATCCGCGAGCTACCGCCCATGACGCTGGCCCAGATCGAGGCGCGGGCGTTTCGTGCCAGCAGCATGCGCCTCGGCGCCATCGTGTTGTTCTCGGTCGGCGCTCTCGTGGTGCTCGCCGGCCTCGTCGGGGCCGCCAGACAGGGACGCGTGGCGACGGAGGTGCGGCGCGAGGTGGGCGAACGGGCCATTCTGCGCCGCGCCGAGCAGGTGCTGCTCGATGTGCAGCGGCAGCGGCGCCACGACGGCTGGACGCCCGATCTCGTCAGCCGGACGATCGCTGCCCTGCGAGTCGTCGCCAGCCTGGCGAGCGCGCGCGCGATTTCTCAGCGCCCGTTGTCTCGCGGTCAGACGCCCGCCCCGATGGGCTCTTGCGTCTCGACCGAGCCCGATATGGGCGCGAGTCGAACGCAGAACCCGATGTCGAGCGCGCGGTCGAGAGCGGCGCGAAGCTGGCGCGACGCCTCGCCTCCGATCGCGGCTGGTTGGCGACACGCCAAGCGGCCATCGGCCGGGCCGTGGGCCGCTGGATGCCGGGAGCCACATCGTGACCGAGGCGAGATGGACGGCCTAATCGCCCTCATTCGTCTGACGGTCCTCGAAGCCAGTCGCCTGCAGATTGAGGATCTCCAGTTCGTCCGCGCGAACACGGCCCGTCTGCTGTGTCTGGCGTTGATGGGCCTCGGCACCGCCGCCCTTCTCGCTCGGGCGCTGGCGGCTCGTCGACCCGGACGCAGCCGGCTGGCATTACCGGCGCTGCTGGCATTTGCGCGGGCGTCACGCTGGGCGGCGCTGCGTCACGGTGCGCTGGTGGTGGCACTGGCCGGGCTCGCCTGCTTCGCCGTCGCCCTGGCCGATCCGGTGACCATGCTGGTCCGGCGGGAGACCACCTATCCAGGCCGCCGGATCAGCCTGATGATCGACGCCTCATCGAGCATGCTCTCCTCGCTGCCAGCGACGAAGCTCGCCATCAAGGGCGCGCCGAACGATGCCATGTTCTTCACCACTGTGGGCGCGGCCCGCTATTTCGTCGAGCTCAGGATGCAAGGGCAGTACCGCGACCTCATTTCGCTCATCGAGTTTGGCGACCAGGCCTACGTGATCACGCCGTTCACCACCGACTACGAGAACGTGCTGCTCAGCATCTCGCTCATTGGGGACTGGAACGAGTTCATGACCTTCCCCGACCAGGGCACGATCATCGCCCGGGCCATCGAGCAGAGCGTGAGGCTCTTCACGGCGTTCGATTTCCTCGAGGCATCGGGCAACGCCATGGTGATGTTCACCGACGGCGTGGACGCAGAGGTCACCGAAGATGGACGGAGCGCCTTCGACGTGCTGCGGGATGCCCAGCGAGCGAAGATTCCCGTCTACTTCGTCCGCGTCGGCGCGAACCGAGAGGCGCGGCAGGCGATTTCGGACGACGTGTGGCGGACGGCCGTCGCCAAGACGGGGGGACGCTTCTATGCGGCGGCCGACGAAGCCACGATCGTGCGGGCCGTCCAGGAGATCGACCGCGCCTCGCAGGGCGAGATCTCGATGCGACAGTACAGCAGCGAGCAGCCGCGCTTTGCCGCGTTCGCGCTCGGCGCAGTCGGGTTGTGGAGCCTGGCGGCGCTGATGCGGCTGTCGTTGCCGTTTTTCGACAAGTTTCCGTAATAGCCGGAGAGACGGACACAGCCCACCTGCGCTCGCGCGCCTCTACGGGCGAGCCATGGTGGGTCCACCGAAGCGGCCCGTCGGCCGCGGAGGGGACAGGCGGCAGGCGGCAGAAGGTATCCATCGGATCTTTAGTCCACGTCGGAGGACCGCTTCATGCGATCGTTTGTTGGATCGATTCTCATCGCACTCGTGCTCGTTGCCGGTGGGCTCATTCTCTTGTCAGCGGCCGAGCGTCAACAGCGGCTCGCCGGTGCCGAGCGCGAGCTGGCCACGCTGCATTTCGAACGGGCCGCGAACGCGCTCGATGACATGGCACGCGGCGCATCATCGTTCTCTCGCCTCGTTCCTGGCCTGGATCCGATGGGCGACGCCGCCCGCGTGGGCTCGATGAGCCGCTACTGGCAATCCGACTACGACGCGGTTGCCGGCGACCCGACCTTGGCGCTCATGGCCGCCAATGCCGCGTTCCGAGCCGTGGAGCGCGACGGCGGCGCCTGGACCACTGTCGTCGGCAAGCTCGATGCAGTCGTCAAGCGCTATGCCGAAGTGCTGCGGAACGAGCCCGACAACGAGGACGCGGCCTACAACTTCGAGCTCGCCGTCCGACGGCGCGCGGCCGTCACGGCCAGTAAGCAGGCGGTTCGGCCCGTGACCGCTTTCGCGCCAGAGCGAACGCTTCATGGCCGCGCTGGTGCGCCGCCTTCGACGAGCGATATGAAGCAGTTCAAGATGATTGTGCCGATGCTGCCGCAGGAGCGAGAAGAAGCGGAACAGGCTGGGCGCGGCACGCGGCGCATCCGAAAGGGCTAGCCGTGCCGTTCGATTGGTCCGCGCTTCGCTTCGGCGCCCCCGACTACCTGTGGCTGCTCGTGCTGCCGGGCGTCTTGACCATCGTCTGGGCCTGGCAATTGACGAGGCGTGTCCAGATGGCGCGTCTGGTCACGCGCCGGCGGCACGTGCCGGTTCGCGAAACCCTCCCCCGCACGGGCGACCTGCTGTTTTGGCTGTGTCTCCTCCTCGCCACCGCTGCGACGATTGCGGCATTGGCACGGCCGCGCGCCGTCGTCGGCGTCATCCGCACCGCCGGCGTGGACCTCGTGATCTTGCAAGACGGCTCCGCGTCGATGCACGTTCGCGACGGCGGCGCAGTGGCCGCCGCGGCGAGCACCGGGCGTCCGGCGGGACAAGTCAACCGTTGGCAGCGCGCGATGTCGTTTCTGCGCGAGATGGGCGAGTCGCTGCGCTGGCAGGACGACCGAATTGCGCTGGCGCTCTTCGCTCACATCGCGACGCCACAAATTCGTCTGACCAGAGATCCCAACACCTTCTTCTTCTTCCTCGATCATCTGGAAGACGCGCCCCCCTTCCCGCTCGAGGACGACTCCAGTTGGGACACGAACATCGAGCGGGGTATCTATTGGGGCCTGCGCTTGATCCAGAAAGACGAGGAGATCCGGGGACCGACGCGCAACGCACGTGCCTTCGTGCTGCTGTCCGACGGGCAGGCGTGGAGTGGCGAGGTTGCTCGCTCCGTGGCGCTTGCGCGCGAGCGGCGCATTCCGATTCACGTGATCGGCGTCGGCACAACGGCGGGCGGCGTCATTCCGGATCCCGCGCGAGTCGCCGGTCAAGGTCCGCCGCCGATCGTGTCGTCGCTCGATCGCAACTCACTCGGCGTGATCGCCGCCGCCGGGGGTGGGCGCTACTTCGAAATCGAACGCGAGCCCGATCGCGAGATCGCGACGTCGATTATCGAGGCCACCCGTCGCTCGGCCAGCCGGGTCGACGTCGAGGAAGCAGCCGAGGAGCTGTACTGGCCTTGCCTGTTCGCCGCCGGTTGCCTGGCGGCCTTGGGCCTGTTGTTCCTGCGTGAACGCACACAACTGGCGTTGCAGGTGGCCACGGCCGGCGTGATGCTGCTGGTGCTAGGGGCGCTGATTCGCTAGTGTCGAGTCAGCACATCCAACGATGCCACGAAGACACGAAGACAATAGTTCTCCTTCGTGACCTTCGTGGCTTTTTTTCGGCTGCTATGGCCGGGCCGTCGGCGTCATCACGATGGAGCCGGCGTGTATAGTGGAATTGTGATGCCGTGTCGACGACATCTCCTCGTCGCGCTGATCGCTCTGCCGCTGGCTGGCTGCTCGAGACCCGTCGAGGACTACGCTGTCAAGGTCGCCGCAGAGCGGAGCGCCAAGGACGAGATGTTCCGGGCGTCCAACGATTCACCGCTGAAGCCCGAGGATCGGGACACGCGGCTGCCGCTTTCCTACTTTCCGATCGACGAGACCTACGCCGTGCCGGCACAGCTCGCGCCGGCGGCCGAGCGGACGACCATGCGAATTCCGACATCGACCGGCAAGCTGCGCGAGATGGAGCAGGTCGGTGAGCTGCGGTTTACACTGAACGGCCAGCTCTTGAAGCTCAGCACGTTTCTCGAGCCAGACGGTCGCCTTTTCGTGCCGTTCACCGACCTGACGGCCGGGGCCGAGACGTACCCCGCCGGCCGCTACTTGGATCTGGATCCGACGGCCACCGGCATCTACGTAGTCGACTTCAACGAAGCGTATCACCCGTACTGCTATTACAACGCCGAGTACGATTGCCCATTTCCGCCGGCGGAGAACCGCCTTCCGGTGCCGATTCGCGCCGGAGAGCGCTTGCCCCCGGCCGAGGCCACCATCCCGTAGGCGGACGATGCGCGCGCTTCAAGCCATCGTGTTCGATTTCGACGGGGTCATCGCAGACAGTGAGCGGCTTCACTTGAAGGCGTATCAGGAGGTCCTCGCCCGGCGAGGTGCCGATCGGCATCGCTTCGGGTGCGCTCAGTCACGAGATCGAAGATCTCTTGGACCGCACCGACCTGCGCGGGTGCTTCGCGGCCATCGTCGGGGCCGACCATACCGAGCGCAGCAAGCCGGCACCCGATCCGTACCTCGAAGCGTTTGCGCGGCTTCAGATCGCATCGTCACGAGCCCTCGATCGGCGTTGCACGATCGCGATCGAGGATTCGCGGTGGGGCCTTGAAGCCGCCCGGGCGGCAGGCCTGCGTTGTGTGGCCGTCACCAACACGTACAGCGCCGCCGAGCTCCAGCCCTATGCCGAGCTCATCGTCTCGGGCTTGTCGGCGCTCGATCTCGAGGCGCTCGACGAGCTTTGCGAGCGCTGACGTGGACAGGCGCGCACGCGGCCTGGCGGACGATCTTTCGGCGGCCGCAGATGATCCAGGGCTCGACCTGGCCTCGCCCGCGTTGTTGGTGGCGCGCATCGAATACCCACGGCTCGATCCAGCGCCCTACCTCGAGCGCCTCGCGGCAATGGGCGTGGCGGCACGCGCGCGACTGCAAGCAGCGTCGGGCACACGGGCGTCACTGGCGGGCCGCGTGGCCGCCCTGAACCAGTATCTCTTCGACGAGCTCGGCTTCTTCGGCAATCGCGAGCGCTACGAGGATCCGCGCAACAGTTGTCTCAACGAGGTGCTCGATCGCCGAACCGGCATCCCAATCACCCTATCGCTCGTGTACATCGAGGTGGCGCGCCGCGCCGGCCTCGCGAGCGAAGGCGTCAACTTTCCGGGTCACTTCCTCGTCCGTGTGCTCGAATCTCCGCCTTCTCTCGTCGCCGCTCCGTCGGCGTTGTCACCCGGTCTCATCGTCGATCCGTTTCACGGCGGCGCCATTCTCGACGAGCAGGACTGCCGCTTGCTGCTCAATCGACACGTCGGCGAAGACGCCGCCTTCGACCCAAACCTGCTTTCTCCAGCGACTCGCCGACAGATTCTCGTCCGGATGCTGCTCAACCTGAAACGCCTGTACGTGCGCATGCGTTCGTTCCCGCAGGCGCGCCTGGTGACCGACCTGCTCCTCGCGCTCTCGCCGTCATCGCTCCCCGAGTTGCGCGATCGCGGGTTGCTCGCGTATCACCTGAACGACTTCAACGCTGCGCTCCAGGATCTCGAAGAGTACCTCCGGCTGTTCCGTCCGAGCGGTGAGGAGGACGATGAGGAGAAGAGAGAGACGCAGCAGCTTTGGGAGCATGTGAAGGCGTTGAAGCGGCGGATCGCCTCGTTCAACTAAGTCGAGCTCACTTGCTCTGGTGTAGGGCGCACCTTTACGGTGCGCCCAAAGCGGGCCTTGAAGGCCCGCCCCTACGCACCCGTCGCAAGTGAGCTACGGGATTAGGCCGAACACCCCGGTGGGGCGATCAGCGCGCCGTGGGGCACATGCTGCAGGGGGCACACCGGACAGTGTGGGGCGATCGGGGTGCACGTGTGAGTGGCGTGATGCCCGAGCAAGAGCACGGCTTGCTGATAGCTGTCGCAATCATGCGTGTCGAAGCGCCCCAACCTCTTTGTACAGATATGCGGAAGCGATGATGCCGTTGTGGAAGTTGCCGAGATCGAGCTTCTCGTCAGGAGCGTGGGCGTTCTCGTCGGGAAGACCGACGCCAAACAGCACGCACGGCAACCCGAGCTCTTCCTGGAACGTGGCGACGACCGGAATCGACCCGCCTTCGCGATTGAAGACCGGCCGTTGACCGAAGCCCTGTTCGATTGCCCGGCCTGCAGCCTGGACGAACGGGTTGTCAAAGGCGGTCATCCACGGCTTGCCGCCGTGCATCCGCGTCAGCGTCAGCGCGACGGTCTTCGGCGCCACCTTTGCCACATAGGCTTCGAAGAGATCACCAATCTTTTTCGGGTCCTGGTTCGGCACGAGCCGCATGCTCACCTTGGCCATGGCGACGGCAGGGATGACGGTCTTGGCGCCATCGCCGGTAAAGCCAGCCAGTAGCCCGTTCACTTCGAATGTGGGCCGGCCCCACACGCGTTCGAGGGTGGTATACCCGGTCTCGCCCGCGAGCTTCGGCGCGCCAAGCTCATGGCGGTACTTGCGCTCGTTGAACGGCAGGCGCGCAAACTCCGCTCGCTCCTCATCCTTCAGTGACACCACATCGTCATAGAAACCGGGAATCTTGATGCGCCCGCTCTTGTCTTTCATCTGCGCAAGGATCTGCGCGAGAACGAACGCCGGATTGGCGACGGCGCCGCCAAACGAGCCAGAGTGCAAGTCGGATTTCGTGCCACGAAGATCGATCTGATAGTAGGCCAGTCCGCGGAGGCCGTAGCAGATCGAGGGGATGCCGCGATCGAACATCGGCGAGTCGCTGATGACCACGACGTCGGCCTTCAACCGATCGCGGTGGCTGCGGATGAACTCGTCGAGATGAGCGCTGCCGACCTCCTCCTCGCCCTCGAGCAAGAACTTCATGTTGACCGGCAGGCGCCCGTCATGCCGGAGGTGCGCCTCGACGGCCTTGAAATGCATGAACACTTGACCTTTGTCGTCCGCGGCACCGCGCGCGAAGATCTCGCCGTCGCGGACGGTGGCTTCGAACGGGGGCGAGGTCCAGAGCTCGATCGGGTCGACCGGCTGCACGTCGTAGTGGCCGTAGAACAGAATGGTCGGCGCATCGGGGGCCCCCAACCACTCGCCGTACACGACCGGATGGCCTGGAGTGTCCTCGATCCGCACGCTCTCGAGACCGATTCGCCGCATCTCGGCGGCCGTCCACTCGGCGCAGCGTCGGACGTCGGCGGCATGCGCGGGCAGCGCGCTGATGCTGGGGATCGCCAGATACTCCTTGAGCTCTTCGACGTAGCGGTCGCGGTTGACGTTGACGAAATCGACGACTCGTTCCATAGGGATCATCTCGCAGGACGTTTTGACCGACGCCCCGTTGGAGCTCGGTGGCGAAACTCGTGGCGCCCATCATGGTGCCGCCGATGGCGGGCTGAACCCACCGCTACGAAGCTGCCCCGTTCGCAATGCCTCTTGCCGTTTCAGTATAGCGTCCAGCCGCCTTCCGCTCGGCGGACGCCCCGCTCCGATTCGAGCTTCTCCAAGTGTGCGAGCACGCTCTCGCACGCCATCGGCACGAGCGCCGGGTCGAGGCTCGGATAGATGCGGCTCACCATCTCGGCAATCGTGGTGAGACCGGCTTCGAGCGCGTTCAGCACCTGCGTCTCTCGCTGTCGCCGATGTTGCACGTACTCGTCGATGACCGCGAGCGGATCGTCGATGGCCGGCCCGTGCGCGGGCAGCAAGCGTGCGGGTGCGAGCGCGCGCACGCGTTCGAGGGAGCGCAGATAGTCGGCAAGATTTCCGCCGCTCGACGCCTGAATCACGACGGAGCTTCCCAGCACGACGAGGTCGCCGCTGAACACGGTGCGCGTTCGCTCCTCCAAGAGCACGATGTGATCCGGGGCATGACCCGGCGTGTGGATGGCGACGAGCTCGGTGTCGCCCGCCGGCAGCCGGTCCCCATCGCTCAGGTCCTCCCAGATTACCGCGTAGCGCTCGTCACGCACCGGCCAGGGAAATTTCGCGAAGCGCGTGGCTGGCCATCGCGAATGAATGACTGGGGCCCCGGACGCATGGTCGGGATGCGCGTGCGTGACCAGGACGATGTGCGGGCCGCCTGGCGCAGCGGCAGCGAGAGCATCGATGTGCGCAGGCCTGCCGACGCCGGCATCGATCAAGGTGGGCATTCGCCCCTCGATCAAGAACGTCCAGTTGCCGCCACCCGTCATCCAGTTCGGATTCGCGGCGTGAAGCGGTCGCGGATTCACAAACGCCTCGAAATCATCGTGGCAATCTGTGCCTTTGCCCCAGGACCCAGGGCAATCAGACCCCTCACGTGCCGCCGAAGCCGATCGTCACCTTGCCATCTTCGACGATGACGGGCACTTGGCGACCGCCGCTCGCATGGCCCAGCATGCGCTGGAGCGCTGCCGGGTCTTTCGTAACGTTGAAGTAAGTGAATGGAACCTGCCGCTGCTCGAAGTCCTCACGGGCGGCTGTGGTGTAGGGTCATGTGTCCTTGCCGAAGATTTCAACCATACACCGTACTGTAGTGCAGGTTCTCGAAGGTCACGCCCTCCTGATCTGTGAGCTCAGCCACAAGGACAGCGCGGTGTAATAGACCGGGAACACCAACGATAGCATTGCCCACGGACCATCGATGGCGGGCAGGCGCCAGATGGTCCACAACATGAGCGCACCCCAGGCGGCCCCAAGCGCGGTCGTCAGGCCTCGCCACGCGACGGTTCTGGATGGATAGACGTAGCGGATGGGTACGAACACGAGCGCCACGAACACCAGGAGCACGAACGCCGCCCACGCGCGCGGCAATCGCCACACGTAGAGATACAGCGCCACGATGTTCCAATAAGAGGGAAAGCCGGTGAAGAAATAGTCGCCGGCGGCAATCTTGGCGTCGGTCCTGCTGAAGCCGTAGGCGCTGGCCAGCAGGATCGCCAGGCCGACGCCGACACCCCATCCTGGAGGTAGGAGCTCCGCGCGCAGCATCAGCAGCACGGGCACGAAGACATAGGTCTGGTAATCGATGATGTCGTCGAGTCGGGCACCGTCGAAGAACGGCAGGCGTTCCTTGACGCGCAGGGCGCGGGCCAGCACGCCGTCGGTGCCATCGATCAATACCGCAAGCGCCAGCCAGATGAACGCCTCTCGAAAATTACCGGCGAACGTGGCCAGCGCAGCGGCGAGCGCGGTGCCGGTACCAAGAGCCGTGTAGAGATGCGCCAGCCATGGAATCACGGTGATGGGCAGAAGTTGGCCGCGAAGCCTCAGAGGCGCCGCTCCGCGTGCGGAAACGATTGCCACACGGGCACGCCGCAGAAATGCGAGCCTTCGGTGCAGCGCGGCGACACGATGCGGTTGCGCAGCACGCATGGCGGGCCCAGGAACTTCGCCAGCCGGGGATGGACATCGCGCACCTGTTCGATCTCGTCCATCGACGCGAGGTAGATCTCCTCTTGCGCGTTGAAGCACGTTCGCAGCGTCCATTTGTGCTGAAGCGCGATGAGGGATCCTGATTCCACCATCCGCAGTGCAACGGCGTTGGGAAGCACGTAGTGCGCCTGCTCGAGCGGAACGCCGAGCACCAGCAAACGATTCTTGGCTCCCCATGCGTCGGCCATGGCTTGCTCGTACACGGCCGCGGCCTCGGGGTGGCGACGGATCAGGCGCGGGGTGACGAAGTCCGGCCGTATCGTGTCGGCAAAGGTCATCAGCGGACGCGAGGCGGGCACCATGCGGTGCCGTTGATCTTGCGAGTCGGCCGTATGGCTCAGCTTTTTGGCAAAGGCATAGCTCGCGTGATGGAGCGCCCGCATCATCGGCGAGTGGTACGAGACGTTCAGCATCTCGACCCGGTACCGGTTGCGCGCCGGATTCATCACCCGGTCGATCGCCTCGTCATCGTCCAGTTCGCCCGATGCCAAGCCGAACGTCGCGCGCACGGCGTCGGCCACGAGCGCTTCGGCATCAGCCGACCAGTCGCGAAGGCGCGAGACGCGGCCGCCCAGTTTGGCGTCGAACTCGGCGGCAAACCCGTCGCCGGCGGCACGTGGCCGCGGGAAGGCGGCTTCTGGGAGGGCGCTTGCCGGCAGCGTGTCGAGGCCAACCTTCTCGAAGAACAAGGGGTCGACCGCCTTGACGAGCTCGACCATCCGCCCGATGACCAGCGCTGCCTCGTGCGGGGTGTCCCCCGCATTCACCATGCGGTGGAGACGATGCAAGACGAGACCGGAGATGGTGTGGACCATCGACGTGAAGGCGGCGATGGGGATCACATAGCGCGCGGTCTCGATGGCTTTTTTCTCTGCCTCGCGCTCGACGGCGCGCAGCCGCTCGGGAGCGTTGGTCGGCCGCACGTATCTCAGCTCCTTCAAGATCGCCCACGCCGCATCCTTGAGTAACGAGGAGAGCCGCGCATAGGCGCTCCATGCGCGCCGGACGGCCTGTTCGTAGACCTCGAGCGCTTCACCGCCGAGTGGTGGCACGAACGCTCGCGGCTCGTGCAGCGTGACGTAGCGTTGACTCGACTGCTCAGAGTTGTAGAAGGGATAGGCGTGCAGCATGCTCCAGACGAACTGGCGTGAGACGTTCTCCATGCCGAACTCGAAGTGGGCGTGCTGATAGACGGTGTGGTGACCACCCTCGAAGGTGAGCGGACCGATCGAGCTGCGCTGCTTGTCGGTGATTTCCGCCGTCTCGATCACGCGCGGCGAGTAGCAGGTACGCGCGGCCGCGATGGCGCCGTCATAGGGAACGGCCGGCGCAGACCGCAGCGTGATCGTTGGTGGGGCGGTGTCGATGGCGAGCGCCGGCATGGCGAAGGTGAGTATAGCGTGGGCCCTACTCGTCCTCGTCCGCTTCGTCGCCGCTCGTCTGATACCGCGAGAACTCGTCCATGTAGGTCAGTGAGCTGAACCCGCGCATACGGTCGAGGAAAAGCACGCCGTCGAGATGATCGGCTTCGTGTTGGATGACTCTCGCGGCAAAGTCGCGGGCGTCGATTTCGAGGCGCTTGCCTTCGCGACTGACTGCCGTCAACTTGATGTGCTGGGCGCGCGGCACCCGTCCCCGGATCTCCGGGATGCTGAGGCATCCTTCCCACCCCTCCACCATGGTGCCGCCGACCGGCGTGATCTCGGGATTGATGATCGTCAAGGGGTCCGCGTCAGCCTTGCCGTCCTCATCCAGGCTGGCCACGAACAGCCGGAGCCCTTCGTGCACTTGCGGTGCGGCGAGCCCGACGCCCGTGTATTCGTACATGGTGTCGATCATGTCGTCGATCAGCTTCTGCAGCGCGACGGTCTTGAGCTCCCGCGGTTCGATGGGTCGCGCCCTCTGGCGCAGGGCCGGATGTCCCATGCGCGCGACCTTCAGGATCGACATGACTGGTGATTATACTGACGGGTCCGGAGACCGGTCGACGCGCGGCGCGCTCGACGCGTCACACGTCGACCAGCGGCTGGGGCCAGAACCTGAGATCCTGCGTGCACGTTCACGACACGACCCCGCCGTTCCGCTTCTGTCCGGTGTGCGGGAAGCCGCTCGAGCCGCGCGTGCTCAAAGTGACCGAGCCGAAACGCTTGGTCTGCACGAGCGGCGCCTGCGGATTCGTCTTCTATCTCGATCCCAAGATTGCCGTCGGCACGGTGATTCGCGTCGACGACAGCGGCCGAATCGTGCTCGTGCGGCGGGCCATCGAGCCGGGCTATGGCAAATGGGTGTTTCCGGGCGGCTACGTCGATCGCGGCGAGGAGATTACCCTGGCGGCGCTGCGCGAAGCCCGCGAGGAGTCGGGGCTCGATGTGCGCATCGATCATCTCATCAACATCTATTCCTACGCCGGCCGGACCCCGATCGTCGTCGTCTATGCCGCCACGTGCATCGGCGGGACGCTGGCCGTCGACGACGAAGGGCTCGAGGCCCGTCCCTTCGATCTGGACGGCATTCCATGGGACGACTTGGCCTTTCGCAGTACCCGCGAGGCGTTGCGCGATTACCTCGACGGCTTCAAGTTACAGGTGCAGGGTGTCGAGGGCTAGGCGAGCCGTCACGGGGTCGAGAGACGTGCTGTTTCGCGGGGCTCGGGCCGCCCCACCCTCGATCCCCGACACACCCTTGGTCGGCACCTCGCTTGCGTAAGCGACTGCGCGTGCACCACCGAGTGGCAATCGGATGGTCGGAGCCACTCGGCAGCGGAAGGACAAGCCCAACCGCACAGGAGGTCCGTTCATGAGCACAGCAGACGGATGAAACGCGGAATACGCGCGTGTCGAAGTCACAGCAGAGGCACGCGACACGCGCGGGCCTCTCGCCGCCAATCACGCGTCATCGTGGAGGCCTTGGTGGTCGCCGCCGCACTCGCGTGCGGCATCTCCGGCTGTGCGGCCAGGACGGTCAATCCTCGTGTGATCGAAGACGCCCGGACTGCTGCGCGCATCAAAACGGCGCTCGTCAACGACGCGCAGCTCGGACCCCGTCCCATCGCCGTACGAGTCACGGCCGGCGTCGCTCAGCTCACGGGAGCGGTGTTCACCGAGGAGGAGGCCGTGCGGCTCGAACAGCTCGTGCGGTCGGTGAGCGGCGTCACGGGCGTGCAGTCCACGGTCCGTGTCACGGGGCCGCCGCCGCCCGATCGGCGGCGCGGTGACGTTTCGCCAGGCGCAGACGTCGAGCCTCGACGCCGGCGCCTCGATCGGTCCGCTCATTCGACTCGGGTCTGGCAACGGGCTCGGCGTGGCCGTCGGCTTCAACTGGCTGTCGGTCGATCTCGGCGCGGCAGATGCCGTGCGCCTGGCGCGCGTGCGCATCAGGCCGGTCATGGCGGGAGCCGGCTATACATGGAGGGTCGAGCGCGTGGCGGCCAGCGTCTCGCTCGTCGGCGGCTATGCGTTCAACAGCCTGCGCATCGACAACGTCGCCCCCGGCTCCCGAGTCGTGCTGAGCGTGGACGACAGCTTTGCCTGGCGGCCGGGCTTGTCAGTCTGGTTCGAGATCAACGAGCGCTGGGCGCTGAACGGATTTGGCGGGTACCTGGTCACGCGGCCTTCGGCCATGTTTCTGGACGGCGAGCGGCTTTCGGCGCGCACACTGCGCGCCGACACGTCGCTTGCGAGTCTCGGGCTCGTTTACAAGCTTTTCTGAGCATAGCGCCCATGACTGCTGTAGTGACTGGCGTGCTGGCGGCCGCGGGCCGATGGGGCGTGTTCGCGGGGCGCGCGCTGGTCGCGGCCTTCCGTCCCCCGTTCGAGCTGCGCGAGACCTTCCGGCAGATTTACGAGCTCGGGTGTCGCTCGCTGCCCCTCATCGCCGCCAGCGGGTTTGCCGTCGGCATCGTCCTGTCGATGCACACGCGGGCGTCGCTGGCGCGCTTTGGCGCCGAGGCCCTGATTCCTGCGGGTCTCGCGATCGCGCTCGTGCGCGAGACCGGGCCGCTCACGGCCGGGCTCCTTCTGTCCGGACGCATCGGTGCAGGCATCGGCGCAGAGCTGGGCGCCATGCGCGTGACCGAACAAATCGATGCGCTCGAGGCGACGGCCGTCGATTCGTTCAAGTACCTGGTCGTGACGCGCGTCCTCGCGTGTGTGATCGCGTTCCCGATCCTCACCACCGTGATGAACCTCACTGGCATCCTCGGCGGATACGTGGCGGAAACCGCCATCACCGGCATGCCCTTGCGCACGTATGTTCATGAGGCGTTCTCGCTCATCGGCTTTTCCGACCTCATCCCGGCCA
The DNA here is from genome assembly GCA_020200025.1 of Acidobacteriota bacterium. GTDB lineage: Bacteria > Acidobacteriota > Vicinamibacteria > Vicinamibacterales > UBA2999 > JAIVJN01. The sequence continues at coordinate 16,127 of JAIVJN010000057.1, forward strand.
CGCTGAAGACCATGGTGTTCGGGTTCATCATTGCCACGGTGGCCTCATACCTTGGCGTCAACACCACCGGCGGCACGGCGGGTGTCGGACACGCGTCCACCAACAGCGTCGTCATCAGCTCGATCCTGCTCATCATCGCCAACGTGCTACTGGTGCGCAT
>JAIVJN010000245.1 GCA_020200025.1 Acidobacteriota bacterium
GCGCGAGGAAGGGGGTGGGACCGGCTCGGCGACTCCGAGGATTGGAGGGCTGGGAGGCGGGAGGGGAGGCAGTGGGTGGCTTCGAGTGACCGGGCCCTCGTCGATCAGTAAGTTGCGCCCTTCACGTAAGTGCCCACGCTGACAGGTCTTCGCTGTCATGAGTCGGGAACCTCCCGTCGCGGGCGTGCGCTGCCCTCCTGCGACGGGCGCTGATGGTCATATCGGGCATCGTTCGACTGGTGCTCGGGATGATGTCATTCCCAGGCGAGGATTACGTGCGGCGGCCACGCGCGATCAGTCGATGTGGCCATCGGGGCGAGGTCGTGCTCGATGAACGCGCGCACCTCTCCGGCGGTGTTGGCCGGACGAGGCCGATGACGGAAGCATCGGCCGCCCTGGCGCGCAGAGTCGAGGTGGAGCAATCGCGATGATGATGACGACGCAGCGCGGGAGATTGGCACTCGTGGCCGCAGCACACCGAGGCCATCACACCTGGCAGATTCGAATCCGTCAGAATCAGCCTGAAACTCCCGGGTGCCCGCTCGATGCGCGGCAACGGCCGCTCTCCGGTCACGGCGATGGTGACGTTCTACGGTCGCTCCAGAAAATATTGTGTGAGCCGATCACGAATGTCTGGTCCGCCGGCGACGATAAGTAGTTGGAGCGCTGCGCGCGTTGTCGGAATGGGGAGTGGCATGTCGGTTGCTTGACAACGGCCGCGATGCGGATGCCCTGATCCCGGTTATCGGCATCCGCGTGTTGAACCTCAATTGCACGTTTCGTCACAACCTGTTCCGGACGGTATCACCGACATGGCGTACATTCCTCCGGTCGAAGCCGGCCTCCCCGGTCCACTGCCGGCTCGTGCTTCCTCGAGTCGTCGCACGCAACCCTGCGTGCTCGTCATCGAGGATGAAGACGATCTCCGCACATTGATTGCCGAGTCCCTCGAGGCAGGCGGATTCGCCGTTGCCCAGGCGCCGACCGCCGCCGAGGCGCACGAACGGCTGAAGGGCTTTGCTTACGACGCCCTCGTCATCGACCTGCGGCTGCCCGACGGCGACGGTATGCACGTGCTCGACGCTGCGCTCGAGCGCTATCCGCAGATTGCGGCCATTGTCATCACCGGCTTTGGCGGCGTGCAGGAGCCGGCACCGGCAAGGAGCTCATTGCACGGACCATTCACCACAACAGCCCGCGGGCGAGCGAGCGCTTCGTCGCGTTCAACGCGGCAGCCATCCCCGAGACGCTGGCCGAAGCCGAAATGTTCGGTCACACGCGAGGCGCCTTCACCGGCGCTGTCAACGATCGCGCCGGCCGCTTCGAGGCCGCTCATCGCGGGACGCTCTTCATCGACGAGGTGGCCCTCATGCCGCTATCGCTGCAGTCCAAGCTGCTCCGGGCGTTGCAGGAGCGCGAGATCGAGCGGGTCGGCGGATCCCGGCCGATCAAGTTCGACACCAGGGTCATTGCGGCGTCCAACTCCGATCTGCGCAAGCTGGTGGCCGAGGGCAAGTTCCGCGAGGACCTCTATTACCGGCTGCACGTGATTCCCATCACGCTGCCCTCGCTGCGCGAACGGCGCGAGGACGTACCGCTGCTCGCCCGCCATTTCCTGCAGAAGTCGTGCAAGAACAACGGTCTCCCCAGCAAGACCCTGTCGCAAGAGGCGCTCCGCTGTTTGATGAACTACGATTGGCCCGGCAACATCCGACAGCTCGAGAACGCCCTCGAGCACGCGGTGTGCATGACGGGGCCCGAGACCGAAGTGGCGATGTCGGCGCTGCCCGACGATGTCGTGGTGCCGGTGCGATCGCTCATGCTGCCGGCGCTCTCCATTCCGGACGAAGGCATCAGCTTCACGACGGTCGTCTCGCAGCTCGAAAAGGACCTGATTCTGAAAGGCCTGGAGAAGAGCCGCGGCAACAAGCGGCAAGCGGCGCGGCTGCTCGGCTTGAGCCGCACGACGCTCATCGACAAGATCCATCGGCTCGAGCTCGACGATCAGGTGACGCCGCTGGCGAGCGCGCACTAGCAAGCAACCAGGTTGCTCTCCAGACTCCCGCGAGCAACCTGGTTGCGTCGTCAGGAGCTTCGTGGCTATCTCTTTTTCAGCCGATGGCGAGCGGGAGCTCGATCACGAAGCTCGCGCCCTCCGACACCTCCTCCACCCGCAACCGGCCGCCATTGCGCGTCACGAGCGCCGCAGCGGCGGTGAGACCGATGCCAGCGGCGCTATCCGGTGGATGCGACGATACGAAGGGTTCGAAGAGTCGGTCGCGCAGGTTGGGCGAAACGCCCGGTCCGTTGTCGGCGACACGCAGAAACACAGCCTGTTGACGGACCTCCGTGGACACTCGCAACTCCGCCCGGCCGGGTTTGTCGGCCGCAGCGGGCGGCGTCAGCGTTCTCGGAGCGAGCGCGGCTTCCGCGTTCATGATGACGTTGAGCAGTGCTTGCGCCAACTCGGAGGGGCGCGCCTTGACCACGGCGGCGCCCGCCGCTGGCGGATCGTAAGCGACCGTGATGCCGGCCCGCGTGAGGGGATAGCGCCGCAGTGCCAGCACACGCTCGACGACGTTGCGCAAATCCACCCGAATTGGCGACGGGGATCGGTCTCGCACGACACCGACGAGATCGAGCACCGTGGCGCTCGCGCGATTGACCTGCTGCGCGATCCGATCGAGCCGCGCCAGCACGTCGGGCGGGAGATCCGTACGCGCCGTCAGGAGCTCCACCGTGCCGGTCACCACTTGCAAAGGATTGTTGAGCTCGTGGACGAGGCCCGCGACAAACGCGGCGGTCACCGCGTGGCGGTTCAGCGTGATCCATCGCTCGTCGGCTGCGTCGGGCTGTGCGAGCGGATCTGCGGTGCCGGGGGGCATCTGGCTCATGACGCGTGACAGGGACAGAGCCGTTCAGAGAGTCTGAACATTTCAAGTTCCCCACGAGCCCGCCGAGAAGCGCCGAGAAGCTGGCTGATGAGACACCCGGCCGCCCAAGGACTCGAGACGCGGCCCCAGGCGCCCTCAGCACCGCTGGTCCCTGGATGCTCGCCGGGGCGCGACAGTATCACAACTCGCACACCGAACGGCTATGCGGTTCTCGACGTCGCCGAGGGCGCGCCCGGGTTGTTCC
>JAIVJN010000058.1 GCA_020200025.1 Acidobacteriota bacterium
GCGTTGGTACCGCGAGCCGCGGTGCAGAACGTTGGCGAGCGCACCGTGGTCTACGTGGCGGACCCGAAGCAGCCAGGCCGGTTTGTCGAACGCGAGGTCCGTCTCGGCGATCGGTCGGGGAATGATGTTGCTGTCCTCAGCGGCGTACAGCCGGGGGACACCGTCGTCGCAGAGGGCAGCTTCAAGGTGCGCGCCGAGCGCGACCGCCTCGGTCTCCGCCCCGGCGATTTGCCGTCGAGCAGCTCGAACGCTCCGCCCGCGTCGAGCCAAGCTGCTACCGCCGGCAAGGGCCAGGACGCGAAGGTGCTCGTAACGGAAAAGGGTTACGAGCCGACGAAGGTGACTGTCCGAGCCGGCGAGCCGGTCCGGATTACATTCGTTCGAACGACCGACAAAACGTGCGGAACGGAAGCGGCGAACAGCAAATCGATTTTGTGTAAGAACTGTGTAAGATGACCCCGGAAACCCTGTTGAACATCGTCACTTACCGGCGCATCGCGAAGGACATCGTTGTAGCGGGAAGTGATTGATCAGACGTGCGTTGGTGCGTTTCGGTGTGCGCTATTGCGCGCGACCGCAGTCGCTTTCCAAGCGTGCTCCTGCAACTACTCCGACATCTCTCCGCTTTAGAATCAACGACTTGCAGACGGTCTAAAATCAGACTAACGCGAAACGCCGTTCAGCGCCAACTGTTACCGGAAAAGGCTTCCTCAGCAGTTTACGGCCAGTCTCCAAACCGATCGTTGGGAAAGGTGACTCGGGATCGCCTCGGGGGGCTCTCGCTACGCCGCTATGGTACTCAAAGGGGAGGAGCAACGCTTGTCCCAACCCTCGGCACCCCCGCGCGACAGCAGGCGGCGCACCTGTTGACCGGCCCGCCTCTCATCCATATACTTCCCGGCAGATGATCCTGGGCTCTATCGTCGCCGCGATGCGAAAGCGTGCAGCTCGAAAGCGGGCCACGTTCGCGTTGCGGTGTGACTGAGCCTCGAGCGCCGCCGGCACGTGCCGGCTATCAAACGGCCCTCCGGCCACCAGCACCCGCCGACGCGGTCACAACGTGGACCCTGTGCACGGTTCCAAATGTAACCGCCGCACTTCACGAGATGCATCGCATGCTCAAACCATCCGGACGATTGCTCTTCGTAGAACATGGCCTATCGTCAGAGCTGAAGGTGCGTCGATGGCAGGACCGGTTGACGCCGATCTGGAAGCGGATTGGCGGTGGATGCCACCTGAATCGTCCGATTCGCGACTTGATTGAGGGGGCTGGATTCCGGGTCGAGCAAATCGAGACGGGCTACATGCAGGGACCGAAGCCGATGACCTTCATGTACGAAGGCTGCGCCCGTTCCTCCTAGCCGTCGGCATGTTTGCCGACGTGAGCGTCGACGCAGCCGGTCAGAGCACGGCTGCGTTGGTACAGGTCGTCTTCTCGGCCCTCGACGCCAGCGTGGCCGGGGAGATCGAGCATGCGTTCGCCGAGGCGGGCCACATCGTGGTCAGCAATGCCCGCAACTACCGGATGGATCCGCTCGTGCCGCTCCTCGTCCCCGAGGTGAATGCGGACCACCTGTCCGTCCTGATGGCTCAGCGCCGCGACAAAGGCTGGAAGGGGGCGATCGTCACCAATCCCAACTGTTCCACGGTCGTCCTGGCGATGGCCCTGGCGCCGCTGCGCCAGTTCGATCTCCGCGCCGTGATCGTGTCGACACTGCAAGCCGTGTCGGGCGCCGGTTATCCCGGCGTCCCCTCACTCGACATCCTGGGGAATGTCGTGCCGTTCATCGGCGGGGAAGAGGAGAAGATCGAAAGTGAAACGTTGAAGATTCTCGGACGACCCGGGACGCCGCATACCGCGTCCATCAGTGCGCACACCAATCGTGTCGCCGTGGTGGACGGCCACTTGATGACCGCTTCGGTGGACCTTGGCGCCAGCCCCGCTATCGAGGACGTGGTGGCCGCGCTCACCGCCTTTACCGGCCGTCCCCAAGCGCTTGGGCTGCCGAGTGCGCCGTCGCCGGCCATCCAGGTGCTGAGCGAAACCAATCGACCACAACCCCGGCTCGATGCCGATCGTGGGGATGGGATGGCGATCTCCGTGGGACGCGTCCGCCCGTGCAAGGTGCTCTATTGCCGCTTCGTGGCACTCGGTCACAATACGGTTCGCGGTGCCGCGGGCGCTGCGATCTTGAACGCTGAGCTGATGCAGGCCGAGAGGATGCTCGCATAGGAGGAAGCGAAACCGGGCTCGTTTTCATCACGGCTGGACGAAAACGAAACCCGGTTTCGTTTCCGGGCAGCGAAGGGATCATCAATGGTTGTCATGAAGTTCGGCGGGACCTCGGTGACAGATCGTTCCGCCATCGAGCGCCTGATCGCCATCGTGCGCGCGCAACGGCAGGCCGATGCCCAGCAAGAAGGCGGCGATGCGCGCGGGCCGGTCGTCGTCGTCTCGGCCCTCGCTGGCGTCACCGACCGGCTGCTCGGTATTGCCGCTGAGGCTGGGGCCGGCGACACCGAAGGCGCACGAAACAACCTGCGCGAGCTGCGTCAGCGACACATCGACGTCTCCCACGTCGTGACGGACGTCACGCACCGCGCACACGTCGTGGAGTTCCTCAATCACGAGCTCGACGAGCTCGAACGGATCGTGCACGCGTTGGGCGTGCTCCGCGAGGTGTCTCCACGCTGGCTGGATGCACTCGCGGCGGCCGGCGAGATTCTGAGCAGCCGCATCGTCGCCGCGGCACTCTCCTCGCACGGGCTCATGGCGGCCTGGATCGATGCCCGCCGGGCGATCGTCACCGATGCGGAACACACCGTCGCGGCCCCGCTGTTGCCCGAGACCACCGCCGCGTTGATGCGGCACGTGGATCCTCCACTGGCCGCCGGCCGATTACCGGTGATAGGTGGATTTGTCGGCGCCACGACGGCCGGGGTCACGACGACACTCGGGCGCGGCGGCTCCGACTATTCGGCGGCGATTGTCGGCTCGTGTCTGGGCGCGGCCGAGATTCAGATCTGGACGGACGTCGACGGCATGCTGACCGCCGATCCCCGCATCGTGGCCGAGCCCTGGGTGGTTCCCCACCTGTCATTCGCCGAAGCCTCGGAGCTCGCGTACTTCGGCGCCAAGGTGCTGCATCCGTCTACCATTCTGCCTGCCGTGGCGCGAAACATTCCGGTCCGCATCCTGAACTCACAGCGGCCCCAGGCGAAGGGCACGCTCATTACAAGCGAGCGCCCGGCATCGGACCGGCCGCTCACCGCGATTGCCTCCAAGAAACAGGTGACGGTCGTCGACATCACCTCGTCGCGTATGCTGATGGCGCACGGCTTTCTGCGCCGTCTCTTCGAGGTATTCGAGCGTCATCGCACGCCGGTGGACGTCGTCACGACCTCGGAGGTGAGCGTGTCGGTGACGGTGGACGATCGGCGGCGCCTCGCGGCGATCGTGCAAACCTTGTCGGAATTTGCCGAGGTCGCCTGCGAGGACGAGATGGCCATCGTCTGCGCGGTCGGGGAAGGCCTTCGGCGCGACCCGACCCTGGTGGGCGAGGTCTTGCTCGGCGTCGGCGATGTGCCGCTGCGGATGGTTTCGCAGGCGGCGTCGCGACGAAATGTGACCTTCGTGATTCGCGAAGGGAGCCTGCCGACCGTGCTAGGCCGGTTGCACGCGAGATTCTTCGACGAGGGTCGTGCAACGACTGCCACCGAGGCGCGGCGACAACCGAGCGGCGCGACGGCGACGGCCGAGAGGCCCTGACGTGCGAATCTTGCTGCTCGGCCGCGGCCGGATGGGCTCGCTCGTCGAGTCGCTCGCGCCCTCGTACGGTTGTGACATCGTCGCTCTGTTGACCCATCAATCCAGTGAGCGTGCGCTCGAGTCGGGCGACGTCAGTGACGTCGATGTGGCGATCGATTTCACCTTGGCGGATGCGGTGCCTCACAATCTACCGAGGCTCGCGGCCCGAGGGATCAACACGGTGATCGGTACGACCGGATGGGCGGCTCACGAGGGTTCGATGCGCGAGGTCGTGGCTCGGTCGGGTATTGGCGTGCTTGCCGCGCCCAACTTTTCCCTCGGTGTGAACCTCTTTCAGCTCGTCGTCGAAGAGGCTGCGCGTCGGTTTGCGCCGCACCCTGAATATGGGGCTTGGGTGCACGAGCTGCACCACCAGGCGAAGAAGGATGCGCCGTCCGGCACGGCACGCCAGCTCGCGACCGGGATGGAGAACGCCGGCTACACAGGCTCGATCGACATGAGCTCGACGCGAGCCGGTTCGTTTCCCGGAACGCATGCGGTCGGTTTCGATGGCCCGTCGGATACCATCACGTTCACGCACGAGGTGCGCGATCGTGCGGTTTTCGCGCGCGGCGCGCTCGAGGCCGCGAAGTGGCTCAAGGGCCGGCGCGGTTGGTTCACGATGCGGGATATGTTGATGGATGAAGCAACCAGGTTGACCTCATGAGGTGCAAAGTCAACCCCATTGCTTGGCAAGGAGCAGCTCATGCGAACTCAGTGGACCGGTCTTGGCACGGCCCTCATCACCCCCTTCGCCAAAGGCGGCGGGCTCGATGAGCTCGCGGTGAAGAAGCTCGCCAGGCGGCAGATTGACGCCGGCGTCCACTTCCTCGTTCCCTGCGGCACGACAGGCGAAGTGCCCACCCTGTCGGCGAGCGAGCGCCGGCGCGTCGTGGAGCTCGTGGTGGAAGAGTCGGGCGGCCGCGTTCCGGTGCTTGCCGGAGCGGGCGGATACAACACGCAGGAAGTGATTCACGCGGCCGCCGAGATGGCGACGATCGGCGTGCAGGGCCTGCTCTCGGTCACGCCCTACTACAACAAGCCCACACAAGAGGGGTTGTATCAGCATTATCGGGCGATCGCGAACAGCACGCCGCTGCCGATCGTGATGTACAACGTCCCGGGACGCACGGGCTGCAACATGGAGCCCGCAACGGTGGTCCGCCTCTCGGCGATCGCCAACATTGTCGCGGTGAAGGAGGCGTCCGGCAACGTCACGCAGATGGCCGAGATCATTCGAGCGGTGCCGCCAGATTTCCTCGTACTGTCTGGCGACGATGCGTTGACGGTGCCGATCATGGCCATCGGCGGCCGCGGGCTCATCTCTGTGGCGTCGAACGAGGCCCCGGCCGAGATGTCGCAAATGGTCGAAGCGGCTGAGCACGGCGATTTCGCCGCCGCCCGCCAGCTCCACCAACGATTGATGCCCTTGATGCAGGTGAACTTCGTCGAATCGAGCCCCGGTCCGGTGAAGTTCGCGATGGCCGCGATGGGCTTGTGCGAGGAATGCTACCGGCTTCCGATGGTCTCCCCCAAGGCCGCGACCAAAGAGAAAGTGCTTGGGGTGCTGCGCGAGCTCGGGTTCCCCCTCGTCGCCGGGTCACACGCGTAAACACGGTTGCTCGATCACGAGAGCAACCCGATTGCTTCGTCCCGACGGTCGAGATCCCCACGATGGATATCCGCTCACGAATCGAGTCGTTGATCTCCGCAGGTTCGAGCGCAGATAAAACGGCGGGACGTGAAGCCTTCTTCGCGCTGCAGCGCGCGCTCGGCACCGGCCAGGTGCGGGCGGCAGAGCCCGATGCCAACGAGCCCACGGGCTGGCGTGTGAACGCGTGGGTCAAGCAAGGCATCTTGCTCGGGTTCCGCTTCGGCGATCTCGTTGATCAATCGAGCGATCACGGGCGGTGGCCCTTCTACGACAAGGATACGATGTCGCTCAAGCGTCCCGGGGTCGGCGCAAACGTGCGTATCGTGCTGGGTGGTTCGGCCATTCGCGAGGGATCGTACGTCGCCCCTGGCGTGATTTGCGTGCCGCCGATGTATATCAACATCGGCGCCTATGTGGACGAAGGCACGCTCGTGGACTCGCATGCGCTCATCGGATCGTGCGCGCAAATTGGCAGGCGCGTGCACGTGAGCGCCAGCGCGCAGATTGGCGGCGTCCTCGAGCCCGTGGGCGCGCTGCCGGTGATCGTCGAAGACGATGTGCTCGTTGGCGGCAATACGGGAATCTACGAGGGTGCCGTGATCAGACGGCGAGCGGTCATCGCAGCGGGAACGATCCTCACGGGATCGACGCCCGTCTACGATCTGCCGAACGGCACGATCGTGCGTCCCGAGGCGGGCAAGCCGCTCGTGGTGCCCGAAGGAGCGGTCGTCGTACCTGGCGCGCGCGCGGTGTCGGTCGGCGCCGGCCGCGAGTGGGGCTTGTCGCTGGTGACGCCTGTCATCGTGAAATACCGCGACGATCGGACGGACACGCGCACCGAGCTCGAAGCATGGATCCGGTAGACCCTGCGACGCTGGCGCGCGAGCTCATCGACATCGACTCGACAACGGGGCGGGAAGGGGAGGTGGCGGCATTTCTCGCGCGTTACTTGCGTAACCGCGGCTACGCCGTGCTCGAACAGCCGCTCGGTGATGACCGCTGCAATGTCATCGCCGCCCTCGGCGACCCTCGGCTGGTCTTCTCGACGCACGTCGACTGCGTGCCGCCGTTCTTCCCGAGCCGCGAGGAGCAAGGCGTCATCTACGGTCGCGGCGCGTGCGACGCGAAAGGCATCCTGGCGGCACAGGTGGCGGCGGCCGAACGTCTCCGGGCCGCCGGCGAGACTCGAGTCGGCCTTGTCTTCGTTGCGGGCGAAGAGCGCGGCAGCGACGGCGCGATGGCGGCGAACCGTATCGCCTCGCCGTCGGCCTTTCTCATCAACGGCGAGCCAACCGACAATCGGCTCGGGGCCGCGACGCGCGGTGTGTACCGCGTCAAGCTGCACGCGACAGGACGTGCGGCGCACTCGGGCTATCCCGAGCTGGGCGAATCGGCGATCGAGCGGCTGATCGATGCGCTCGTCGCGCTCCGCTCGGCGCCTTGGCCACAGGATCAGTTGCTCGGCGCGACGCACTACACGGTCGGTCTCATGCATGGGGGCCTTGCGCCCAATATCGTTCCGCCTTCCGCTGAGGCCGAAGTGGTCTTCCGCACAATTGGTGACCACGGTGAGGTGCGACGGGTCCTGACCGAGTGCGTGGGCGCGCTCGTGCGCATCGAAGACGTGTTGGAAGTGCCTCCCGTGCGCCTCGCGACGCTGGACGGTTTCGATACGGCTGTTTTCTCTTACACGACAGACATTCCGTTTCTCTCTCGCTGGGGTGCGCCGCTTCTCTTCGGACCGGGATCCATCCACGTGGCGCATACCGACCGCGAGCATGTGGCGGTTGCGGAGCTGAGCGCCGCAGTGAGGCACTACGAACGATTGGCGCAGCAGTTGCTCGCACAGAGTGAGTCGCAACGGGTGTGAGTCGAGTTGAACGGAACCGCGGGCCGAGTGTTGGACGCTCGCGCAGTCGCCAGCCCACCTTGCTCGAACTGACGCATCACGAAGCGCTCGAGCCTCGTGACCGCCGCAAGCGCGCGTGGTAAACTCAATCTTCTGCTCGCGCCATGGCTCCATGGCTTGGGCTCTCCGTTCCAGTGGTCGCGAGCCGTATCGCGGCCCGGAACCTGTGCAATCTCAGTCTACGAACCGCGTCAGGGCCGGAAGGCAGCAGCGCTAAGTGGTTCCTGAGATGTGCGGCAGGCCCTCCGGGTCGCGGTAGGGCTCACGAAGAGAGTGCAGAGCTCAGAGTGTCGAGTGCAGAGTTGAAGGGCACGGCACACGGGACGACCTAACGCTGCACTCTGAATTCTGCACTCTGAACTCCGAGCATGTCCTACCAATCCTTGGCTCGCAAATGGCGGCCGCAGCGCTTCAGTGACGTCCTCGGTCAGCAGCCGGTCACGCGCACGCTGCAGAATGCGCTGAAAACCGGACGGATCGCCCAAGCGTTCGTGTTCGCCGGACCGCGCGGTTGTGGCAAGACGACGACGGCCCGCGTGCTGGCACGTGCGCTCAACTGCGTGAACGGGCCCACCCCCGAGCCGTGCGGTGTCTGCGACGCGTGCGTCGAGATTGCCGAGGGCAGGGACATGGACGTCCTGGAGATCGACGCCGCCACGCACACCGGCGTCGACAACGTCCGCGAAGTGATCATCGAGGGCCTCTCGATCTCGCCGGTTCGCAATCGTTACAAGGTGTTCATCATCGACGAGGTGCACATGCTCTCGTCCTCGTCGTTCAATGCACTGCTGAAGTCCATCGAGGAGCCGCCGCCGCACGTGGTGTTCATGATGGCCACGACCGAGCTGCACAAGATTCCCGATACGGTCCTCTCACGCTCGCAGGTCTACGAGCTCCGCACCATCTCGGCGAAGACTGTTGCGGATCGCCTTCGCTTCGTGGCCGCCGAAGAGGGCATGCGCATTCCCGACGAGGCGCTGATGCTGCTGGCCCGGGCCGGCGAGGGCAGCATGCGCGACTCGTTGAGTGCCCTCGATCAGGTACGCGCGTTTGCCGGCGACGACATTGCCGTGACCGACATCGTCACCGTCCTCGGGCTCGTTGGCAGAGACCTCGTCCTCGACATGCTCGAGACGACCGTTGACGAGGATGCGGCCGCCGCCTTTGCGCTCGTCGAACGCGCCATCGAACGGGGCTACGACTTGCGTCTGCTCTGCCGAGAGCTGGCGCGCGCCACCCGCGACTTGCTGATTCTTTCAGTCGACCCGGCCCGCGCGTCAGATGCGGACGTGGCCGGCGAAGGAGACGTGGAGCGGCTACTGGCGCTCGCCGGACGCTCGGGGCGCGAGGATCTGCTGCGCGCCTTCGACCTGCTCACGCGCGCCGAGCAGGAGATTCGGGCGTCCGATCAGCCGCGCTACAACCTGGAAATGGCGCTCGTCCGGCTCATGCATCTACGCAAGCTCGTGCCGCTCGCCGATCTAATCGCGCAGGCCGAGACCAATCCTCGCCCACCGTCGAGTGGTGGCCGTAGTGGCGGCGCCCCCCCGGTCTCGCCATCGCGCGGCGGCGGCAGTGCCGTGACACCGACGCCGCGCAGCGTCGGGCCGGCTCTCGACCCGCCGCCAGGGTCGGGGCGGCCGACCGTCTCGGGCGCGGCTTTGCTCGCCGGCGACCCGCCCGGGGAATCGATGCCCGTCCCCGCCGAACGTGACGAGCTCGGTGCGACGCCGGCGACGAGCCGCGAGGCAGGTGACGCGAAAGCCGCCTTTCTCGCCGAGGTGAAGTCGGCCAAGGTCTTCTTCTACAACACGGTTGTTGCCGCGGCGTACCGGGTTGATGTCACACCCGAGCGGATCACCTTTTCGTTCCTGCCGAATCAGAAGGTGCCGCGGCAGCAGTGCGAGGGTGCGCGTGCGTGGCTCGAGGGGCTCGCCGAACGTGTGACCGGCCGGCGCCAACCGGTGTTCGTCACGGTGGTGGATGGCCCGTCCGCTTCTTTGTCATTACCCACCCCGACCACGGCAGTGGCGCCATCCCTCGCCGCGTCGGAAGAGGAGCTCAGAGCCGAAGCGCTGGCCGATCCCACCGTCCAGGCGCTCTTCGAGATTTTTCCGGTCGAGCGTACGAAGGTGAAGTGGTGTCGAAAGACGATGTCGAGATGCTGCAGGATCTAATTGCCGCCGCCCTCAACCATGCCGTCCGAAAAGTCGACGAAGAGCTGAAGCGCAACGTCGGCGGTCTCATGGGCGGACTCTCGATTCCCGGCTTGACTTAATCTGCACGCTGCAATCTGCACTCTGCCATCTCTGTGTCCCTCCCCGCGCCCCTCGAGCACTTGATCGAACAACTTCGCAAGCTGCCCGGCATCGGCGCCAAAGGCGCCCAGCGCCTGGCGTTTCATGTGCTCAAGACACCGCGCGAAGATGCCGAGCGGCTCGCCGACGCCATTCGCGAGGTGAAGGATCGCGTCACCTACTGTTCGGTTTGCACCAACATCACCGACATCGATCCGTGCGCCTACTGCGCGGACGAGCGGCGCGACCGCCGCATCATCTGCGTTGTCGAAGAGCCGCAGAACGTGAGCGTCGTCGAGCGGTCGGGCGGCTTTCGCGGGATGTATCACGTGCTGATGGGCGCGCTTTCGCCGCTGCACGGAATCGGTCCGGACGACCTCAAGATCCGGGCGTTGCTCACGCGTCTGGTCGACGGCGGCGTCGAGGAGATCATCCTGGCGACGAATCCCACGGTCGATGGCGAAGCAACGGCCATCTACCTGGCGCGCTTGCTCAAGCCGCTCGGTCTTCGCGTCACGCGCATCGCCACCGGCATCCCTGTTGGCAGCGATCTCGAATACGCCGACGAGCTGACGATGGGAAAAGCGATGGAAGGACGCCGCGAGGTCGGTTGATCCTCGACGTTCCGCCGGCCGTCGGCGTACCGGTACAATAGCGGCCGCTCATGTTGCCTGTAGCGTATCAGTTGCCTGCGGCCGTCGTGCTCGTGTTCGGCGGCATCATCGCGTGCTTTCTCGGCTATCGCCTTTTCAAATTCGTCCTTGCCATCTTCGGCTTCATCCTGGGTGCGCTTGCGGCCAGTTCCATCTTCGGGGCCAGTGAGACCACGGGCATGGTGCTGGCGGCCATCGTCGGAGGTCTGGCCGGTGCGCTGCTGCTGCTTGCCGCCTACTTCGTCGGCGTGGCGCTGGTCGGTGCCGGTAGCGGCGCTCTTCTCGCCAATCTGCTGTGGACGTGGATCGAAGGTGATCCTCATCCCTTTGTCGTCGTATTGTTTTCGGTCGCGGGAGCGCTGCTGGCGACCTGGCTGCAACGCTATGTGATCATCTTGGCCACGGCGTTCGGCGGCGCCTGGACGGTGCTCGTCGGTGCGATGGCGTTGATGGGAAATCGCCAGGCGCTCGATGCGGCGGCGGCCGGCGACATCTGGGTGGCGTATCCGCTGAATCCCGCCCCGGGAATACCGTGGCTGCCCTGGGCATGGGTCGCACTCGGTCTAACAGGCACGCTCGCCCAGATGTTCGTTACCGGCGGCCAGAGTGGTCGCGGGCTGAAGTCGAATAGGAAAAGGAAGCCGCAGGAAGGGTAGGAGACGGCAACGTCTCTTCCATTTCACCGCCCCGACAACACCCGCCCCATGCTCTCTTTATAGCCGGTCATCTCGAGGTAGCCGCGGCCCGTGGTCGTCTCCCCGTCCACCTCGCCGGCGATATCGACGGCACCCTCCCAGTAGGCGATGCCCGTCGACGCGGGAAGATACAACTCCTGGTCGCGGAGCGTCGTCGTTACCGTCAAGTCGATGTGCCGGCGCGGGACGCGCACGCGCCAGGCGACCGGATACCTGGCTCCGGAATGTGTCGAGGTGTAACTTCCGTTGAGCGGCTCGAGATCGACGTCGGCGGCGTCGAGCGGTGTTGCGCGGCCGTTCTCCTCGATCCAGGTGCCACTCGAGTGCGAATCGCGCGATCCGTCGGCCCGTCGCAGTTGATAGATCATCAGCTCGCGTCCATCGGCGAGTTGGATGGCAAACCAGTCCCAGCCTTGCTGCCCCGGCTCGAGAAAGCTGGTGCCGAACTCACGGTCCATCCAACTGTGACCGCTGACCTCGACCCGTTCACCCTCGACGACGAGCGTGCCTCGGGTGGGCATGCGCGTCAGTGAATAATAGTGGGACGCATTGCCGCGCTGTGCACCCTTCTGGCTGATGCCATTGCGCCCGTGGACCACGGGTGGTTTGCCCTCGTCGAGAATGAGGTCGAGGCCCAGGCGCGTGCCGGGCGCGCGCACCAGGTGTCGGCCCGAGTCGTCGCGCGTGGCCATCCAGTCGTCGTTCCAGACGTGATAGCGGTCGGCGCTCGCGCCGGCGATGCCCGGACCACCGCGCGCGAGTCGCTCGTCGAAGATGTATCGGCCGGCCGAGAGGTCGCTCACGGCAACGTGCGTCATATAGAGATCGCGTACCGCCCAAGCGGACGGGTTCTTCGGCAACCGATCCACACCAACGCGGAAAAAGGTTATCTGATAGCCGAAGCGCCGGCCATCGGCGGCCGCCACGTTGCCGGTGTAATACCACCATTCGAGCTTGTAATCGGGATGCGCAGCGTGGTCGCGGGGGAACGCGAACTGATAGCCCGCTTCTGCTTCGCGCCAGGTGTCCGCCGCATGCGCATGTATGGCAGCCAAGGCCAGCGCACCCATCATCGCGATCATCAAACGTCGTCTCATTCTTCCCTCAACGTCCCCAACATGGCCGCGCGGCGTGCCGGGTAGAAGCCTGCGACTGCCGTCGCGAGCACCACTGCCACGCTCGACTGAGCGAGGAATGCCAGCGGCAGATGGAACTGGATCGTCCAGCCGAAGCTCTGCACGTTGATGACATAGATCAAGACCATCGACGCGCTTCCGTTCGAGGACGAGTGTCAATAGCGTGCCGGCGACACCCAGCATGGCGACGATGATGGCGATCACCTCGAGGGCGTAGGTGATCGCGAAGGTGCTGTCGAAGACCCGCAGCACCTCTTCGCGAACCGTGCGATTGGTATAGATAAAAACGCGGCGGCTGTCGCCAAGCTCGCCGAGAATCTCGGCCCGAACCGTCTCCGGCGATGCACCCGCGCGCACGTACATGGACACACCGGTAGGCGCCAGCTCGCCCCAATACTGCTGAAACGTCGTGCGGTCCAACACGACCACGCCGCGGTCCGATGAGTAATCGTAATACACGACGGCCACTCGAAACATCCGCGGACCGAGCGGTGTAGCGAGCTCGATCGCATCGCCCACGCTTTTCCCGTAGCGGTTCGAGAAAACCTCTGAGACGGCCGCGGCATCCTGGCCGATGGCCGCGGCGAGGGCGGTCCTCGCGTCCTCGGGCGCTTTGAACAGGAGCTGTCCGTGCTTCAGGACGACATCGAAGGAGCCGCCTCCGAGCACGATGAGATTCCCCTCATACGTCAGGTCGACGTTGCGGAAGACGTCGACCGCTTCGACGGCAGGATGGCGGCGGATGGTCTCGATGACATCCGCCGACACGGTTTGCTCCGAGCCGACGGTGGGACGCATGCCCGGGCTGACGAAGAGGTCCGCTTGCAGCGTCTGTCCGACCCAATAGATCACCGTGTCGCGAAAGCTGCCAATCATCACGGCAATGGCGACCATCATCGAGAGGCTCACCGCGAGGGCGGCGACCGAGATCGACAGCCGCGGGATGGCCGCTGCAAGATTGGCGTGCGCGAGCAGGCCTTCGACTCCGAGCCACCGGCGGAAGCCGGATCGCGTCAGACGTGCCACGCCGAAGAGGATGGCGGGGACGAGCAGGGCAGCGCCGGCGACGGCGGCCAACGACGCAGCGTATCCGAACACCGGTCTGCCATCGATGGGACCGAGTTGTGCGAGGCCGGCGCTTGCGGCGAGGAGGAACGCCGGCGCCAGGAGCAGCGTGGGTCGCAGGCGATAGCGCAGCTCGAGCTGATCCGATCCGCGCATGGCCGCGGTCGGCGGCACGGTTGCGGCTTCGCGAGACGGCACCGCGGCCGCAGCCAGCGACAGTGGAATCCCGATCGTGAAGGCGAGCACGATGTGCCCCCAACCGATGTCGGGCGGAACGGCCGCCGTTTTCACGTAGAGCGTGCTGACCGTCGTCGCCGTGAGAGCAATCGCGGCGTCCGCGAGGATGCGCGCCAGCGCGAGGCCGAGCACGGTGCCGACCACGCCGAAGACGGCAGCCTCGCCGAGGAACAGTCCCAACACCTGTCGGCGCGTCACCCCCAGGGCGCGCAGCGTGCCGATCTCATCGCGGCGCGAGATGACCGAAATCGTGACGGTGTTGTAAACGAGGAACAGCCCGACGATGAGGGCGATCCAGGAGAGCGCGGTGAGGTTCATGTGGAACGCGGCAAGCATTCGCTCCACCTGCTGGCCGCGCCGTGCCGGACGTTGCGCGGTCAGCCCCGGCGGGAGCCGCGCAGACACTGCCTCGAGCGCGGCGTCGATCGCCTCGGGATCGTGCAGCAGCACGTCCACGCGATCGACACGGCCCAGCCGATCGAAGGCGAGTTGTGCCGCCGCGATATCCATCAGCACGAAGTTCCCGTCGAGCACACGCCCTGGTCCTTCGTTTCGCAGCAACCCGCGGATGCGGTGCGAGACGACGCGATCGCCGGCCACCAGTTTGAGCTCGCTACCCCGCTGCAGGCCGTTTCGCTCGGCGAAAACCTGCGGGAGAACGATCGCCCGTTCGTCGGTCAGGATCTCGAGAAAGCGCTGTGTGGTGATCTCGTTGTTCTGTACTGCAGCGTTGGCCGCCTGCCGTGACGGGTCGTCGTCTTCAGGTGTTCTGGACCCGCCGCCGGATGCGTTCGGGCTCTCACTCGCCACGCCGTCAAGGACACGGTAGTCGCGAAACGGGCGGTCGCGCAGGATGTCCACGCCTAGGACGCGCATCGCCTCGGTCCTGCCGTTGGCGAAGAGAGCGGCCATGTCCCCTTCGATGACCGGGCTGATGCTGCCGTATTCCCGCAGCCAGCCGAGCGAGCTGAGCGCGTCTTCGTCGATGCCGCTGCCCGCGCCGCGCACTTCAATCGAGGTTCGGCCTGCCAAGGTCTCGAGCGCGCGCGCGAACCCGCGCACGGAGCTTTCGTTCGCCAACTGAATGGCAATGACGACGGCGATGCCGAGGGCAATGCCGACGATGGTCGTGGCGGTGCGGAGGCTTTCCTGGAGGAGCCGGCGGAGGATGAATTGTCTAAACAGCCGGATCATAGTCTCGCGAGCGATTACCGGCCGCCAGCGCCGCCAGGCCGTCAGTATCGCCGACACGTGCTGCATCCACCCTTCGGCGATCGACGCCGTCCGGGACCACCAGACGCCCATCGCGCAGTCGAAGAATGCGGTGCGCAGCGCGGGCGACGTCGGCGGCGTGGGTGGCGAGCAGCACCGTCACGCCCGTCTCGCGATTGAGCTCGGCGATAAGGGCGAGCACCGTGACGCCGTTCTCGGAATCGAGGTTCCCGGTGGGCTCGTCGGCGACGAGCACGGCCGGTCGATGCACGAGCGCGCGCGCGACGGCGGCGCGCTGCATTTCGCCGCCAGAAATCTGTTGCGGGTAGTGCGACAGTCGATGCTCGATGCCGACGCGGTCGGCGAGCGCACGCGCGCGCGACTCGGCGTCAGCGGCGCGCATGCCCGCGAGCAGGGAGGGAAGGGCGATGTTGTCGAGGACGGTCAGCGTGGGCAGGAGGTTGAACAGTTGGAACACGAACCCGACACGCTCGCGCCGCACGCGCGTGAGCTCATCGTCGCCGAGGGCGCCGAGATCGCGCTGTTCGAGCGTAACCCGCCCGCCCGACGGCCGGTCCATGGCGCCGCAGAGATGAAGCAACGTCGACTTGCCGCACCCGGACGGTCCCATCAACGCCACGAACTCACCGGGTTGGACGTCGAAGGACACATTCGCGAGAGCGGTGACGGGCGCGGCGCCGCCGCTATAGGTTTTTTCGAGCGACTCAGCCGTCAGGATGGGCACATCTCAGTATGACGCGTCCGGCGGCCAAGCGGTGCGTGCGACGCGGATGCGGCACGGTTGTGTTGCCGTTGCACCGGAGCGGATGCTACGATACGAGTCTTCTACCTGACGGGAGACCGCGCCCGTCCGGTCTGCGACTGCCACGTGTTCCTCAGTAGCTCAATGGCAGAGCATCCGGCTGTTAACCGGAGGGTTGCTGGTTCGAGTCCAGCCTGAGGAGCCATTTCCTAACGCCACTGTAGCAACGACTTGCAATACCGGCCAGTTGCACCATAGAACTCTTCCAACAACATCATTGCGACGTCCTTCTTCCACGCTTCGCCGCTGTCGTATGCCCCGCGACGGCCTCAGCGCATGGCTGCGTTTCAAGAACGAGCCTCACCGGATCGCCAACTCGGATTGTGCCGGTGCGGACGACGTCGGCGTTGAGCGCCAGCCGGCCGCCGAATCGCCGCACGATATCGCGCAGCACCTCGGGGTTTATCTCCAATGTGTCGGGATTCACGGTCGTCATGTGACAGCGTCCGCGCAGTGAGTCCAGCCGCACGATCGCATCGCCGATGTGCAGTTCGGCGCCCGGCCAGTCCCGTTCGCCCAGCCCCTCGACACCGCCGGTGACGATATTCGGACGCAACCGCCGCACGTCGCGTCCGAAAGCGGCCATGGCGCCCGCTGCCCCTTTAACGAGCGCGAGGGCATCGGGGCTGTTCCACGGATGGCCGTTGATATGCGGACGGCCGTCGGGATCGAGCGTTCCGCGCAGACCGAGCAGCCGGTACTGCCGCCGCGATGTGCGCACCCCTTCGGGGCCTCGCATACGCAGGACGCGATCGCCGGGAATGCCATCCGGTCCAATCACTGCCGTCGATAACGGCTCCCCGCCCAGTGATTTCACCGGCTAGCGCCAGAGTCCTGTGACGTGAAGTGCCATTGCCAGTGGGATGCCAGCGGACTCGGCAGTGTGACAATGAATTGAGACGTCGACGTGCGGAGTCCAGCCCGGCCGCCTGACGATTCGTCACAAGACGCGGGCGCTGGCATCTCAAGGGGAACCGGCAGATTTCCGAAAGGAGCATGAAGATGCCTGCACCCGAGACCGCAGAGGCCAAGCGCATTGCCTGTGCCGAAATCGTACCTGACTGTCCGTTCACAGCCAGCGCCGCGACCGAAGAGGAACTCTTACAGAAGGTGGTCGCCCACGCCGCACGCGACCACGGCATCACAGAGGTCACACCGGAATTGGCGGCCAGGGTCAAAGCGGCGATCAAGAGCCGGTCGATGCGGTGAGCATGATTGTCCCCACGGGGGAACCGAGCGATGAGACGCTCGCCGCACAAGCCGCGGCTGGGGACGATTCTGCCTTCGAGGCCATCGTGGAACGGCATCAGGCGCGCGTCTTTCGTCTGGCGTGCCGTCTCACCCGCGACACGGATGCGCCCGATGTGCTGCAGGAGACCTTCCTGCAGGTCTACCGTCACCTGCCATCGTTTCGCGGCGAGTCGCAGTTTGGAACGTGGCTGTACCGCATCGCGAGCAACGCCGCGCTCATGCACCCCCGCGCCTGTGCGCGCCGCCCCGCTGAGTCGCTCGATGTGTTCCTGCCACGGTTCGATGCGCAGGGCATGCACGCGGCCACTCCGGCCGAACTGCAGGTCGCCGCACGCGCCGACGAACTATTGGACCGGCAGTTCCTCGCCGCGAAAGCACGCGAGGTCGTTGCGCGGTTGCCCGATCTGTATCGCGATGCGTTCGTGCTGCGAGACCTCGAGGAGATGTCCACCGCCGATGTGGCGCGAGCGCTGGGCCTGGAGCCCGCGACCGTGCGGCAGCGCGTCCACCGCGCCCGCCTGATGCTGCGCGGTTATCTCAGCGATCTCGTCGGGGTGAAGCCATGAAAGCGATCGCGTGCGTCTCTGGCGTCGAGCTGCTCATGGATTATCTGGAGGGAGTGCTGTCGGCGGACGTGCATACCGCGCTCGACGACCATGTTGCCGGATGCCCGCGATGCGCCGCTTTCGTCGCGTCCTACTGCGGCACACCGCGCATCCTGCGCGAGGCGACCGCGGCGACGTTACCGGCCCACGTCGAGGCATCGCTCAGGGCCTTCCTGCGTGCAAGGACGACCGCCTTTAAACCCCGTGGGTGACAGATGGACCAGGATGTTTCTCTGCGCGCGCACCGCGGTCAAGGACGCACGCCGCGGGCGCCCATGGATATGAAATATGCTCGCCGGCGCGCACACCACTGGGCGTGGATCGCTGCCCTGTCCATGCTTGTCGCGACCGACCGCGTGACGCACACTCCTATAGCCGCGAACAATATGCCTCCGCAACAAGATCTCTTCGCCGAGAGCGACGCGTACGAGCGGTTCATGGGACGATGGAGCCGGCGACTAGCGCCGCTCCTCGTGAAGTTTGCGGCTGTCGACGAGGGGGATTCGGTCCTCGACGTTGGATCGGGGACTGGCGCACTCGCGTTCGCTCTCGCGGAGGCAATCCCGTCAGTGCGCGTCACCGGCGTCGATCCGTCAAGCGCCTACGTGCGCTATGCGCAGGCTCGAACGCCTGGCGATCGAGTGCGCTTTTCCGTGGGCGACGCGCAGGCGCTGGAGATTCCCGACGCGAGCGTTGACAAAACCGTTTCACTCCTGGTCATGAACTTCATCCCGGACGCGAAGAAGGCCCTGCGAGAGATGATCCGAGTCACGCGGCCGGGCGGGGTAGTAGCAGCCGCCGTTTGGGATTATGCCGAAGGCATGGAGATGCTTCGCGTATTTTGGGATGAAGCCGTCGCCCTGGATTCAACAATTGCCGCACGCGATGAACGGAACATGCCGCTGTGCAGGCAAGGGGAGTTGGCAGCGCTGTGGCGCGCCAATGGACTTGAGCGCGTCGAGGAACTGCCAATCGTCATCGAGCTCTCCTTCACGTCATTCGACGACTACTGGCGCCCCTTCCTTGGTGGCCAGGGCCCCGCGGGAGCGTACGCGGCGTCACTGTCCGAACCACGGCGTGCCGCGCTCGCTGCCAGGCTCCGTGGCCGGCTGCTGGGCACACGCCAAGACGGGCCATTCAGGCTTCGGGGCCGCGCCTGGGCAGTGAAGGGCGTTGTACCGGCCCGATAGACCGCACCGACGTGCCAGTTTGCGTGATCTCCAAAGTGGGAGTTCGTCACGCTGCCTCACAGATGAGCCAGGGTCGAAAATCTCCCTCGATCAGGCTGGATGGCCTGTTGGAGGAGTGAGCAACTCGAC
>JAIVJN010000478.1 GCA_020200025.1 Acidobacteriota bacterium
GTACAAGAAGGCCGGTAAAGTCGTGGTGACAACCACGTCGGTCTTGTCCGACGACGGCAAGTCGTTGACCGCCACGGTCAAAATGTTGGATGCACAAGGCCAAGAGGTGACCACTCTTGCCGTTTACGACCGGCAATAGCCTGCAGTCGCCGCGGGCACGAACAGCAGCGCGCACCGGGACAGACAACGAGAGCGCACGAGTTCAGGCAACCTCGTTCATCTGCCGAAGGTGTCTCAGGTCGGTCCTCCGCCTTCGGGACGCCTAGCAGCCAACAGGGATACGAGACCAAGCAGCAGCGCCACGCCGAAGAACGTTAGTGGGTCGTCCGGCGCGACGCCAAGCAGCATCGACTCAATAACCGTCGCAGGATCCATGCGCTGACCACGCCCACGGCGAGCCCCGCCAGCGCGATCGACGCACCTTCGCTGGCGACAAGCACGACGACGTCGCGGGTCTGCGCGCCCACTGCATTCACCTGTGAACGCTGCCTGCACTCGCCTCCACTGTAGGGGACGGCAGGCGGAGGCGTCGCCCTCGACGCGGACGGTAATGTCTACGCAGCGGAAGGGCCGAACTCGTTGAGCCAGGCGGGGGGGCGTTCACCAAATACTCCGTGAAGTGATCGGCCCCGACGATCAGTTCGCGTGCCACCGCATCCATCACGGGGCGGCGCCGATTCGCGGGTGACCGTGTACACGAAATCGCCGTCGGCTCTTTCGTTACCGTCAGCCGCGTTGGCCGAGGCATGAAAGATCAGCGGCGCGTCGCGGTCCGGTGCGGTCCACTCGATCGTCCATCGCGCGGTATCGCTTGCGCCGACCGAGGAGCCTGCGTGCTCCTGTCCCGCGTACTGAACGGCACTCTGGCTTTCCACCCCGACGCGCTCTCCCTCGCCAGGACCGGGCGCGAGGATGCCGGCGTGCACGCCACTGTCCGTGAACCGGGCGGTGAGCTGGAACCCGGCGCGCTTCATCCCGGATTGGGTCAACGTGACGGTCAGCGTATAACGCTGTCCGGCCGCAAACGTCGCGGGCACGCCTTCGATCGTGACGCGCCCGCCGCCTGCGTCCAGCTCCGCGTGGAAATGGCACGCGTAGCACGACTCCTCCTTGAAGCCGCCCGAGAATCCGGGCGGCGCGCCCTCGGCGTACGCGTGCGACGCCACCAAACGCACGGTGGTGGCGAGGACGGCCGCTGTCAGCGTTGTGCTCACTTCGCCTTCTGCAGTGCGATGCGCCCGACGTTGTTCGCGTCGGTGCCGAACCACATCGACCGCGTCTTACGATCGAAGTGCATGTGGCGGATCGTGCCACTCACCTCGATATTCGCGAAGAACTTCTCCGTCCTTGGGTCGAAGCCCACGAGGCGTTTGGACTTCCCGGTTTCCGAGAACCAGATACGGTCCTGGTCGTCCTTGGTGAGCGCGTACGGCCTGGCGTCGGGACCGCCGGGCACCGGCCATTCTTTCACTTCGCCGGTGGCGGGATTGAGGCGCCCCAGCATGCCGCGGGCCTCGTCACCGAACCAGATGTGGCCGTTCCCGTCGAACACCATCGTGTGCGGATCCTTCGCCTCACCGGTCATGATCACGTCTATTTCACCGGTGGCCGGATCGAGCCGCCCGATACGACCGTTCCGGTTGCCGGCGTACCACACGGTGCCCTTCTGGTCCACGATGAGCGTGTGAGGGTTCGTGCCCTCCTCGATGTCGTACCGCTTCTGCGCACCGGTCGCGGGATCGAGGTTGGCAATATAGTTACCGGCCTGGCCGACGAACCAGACCTTGCCGTCGGGCGCAATGGCCGGATCGCGCGTGCGGCCGCCCGATTCGACCGGCCACTCCTTGAGATCGAACGTATCCACCTGCGCGGCCAGCGGCGGCGACCAGCTGAGCAGGACAGCAGCTGCGAGCAGGACGAGCTTGATCACGGCATTCCTCCAGTCGTTGAACCCGGGCGCAAGTCAGGCCGACGCTGCAGTGTCGGCCCGTACTGGCGGTTCTCCTGACTACGATCCACCGGTGCCAACTGTTACGCGACCGCGGCCGCGGCTACGCACGACGCCCCGCGGCTTGCAGATAGCCGGTCGCCGCCTGGTGACGGGACGACGTCCAACATAGACTCCGTGCGCGCGTTTAATGCTGATTCCTTTCGTGTGCAC
>JAIVJN010000479.1 GCA_020200025.1 Acidobacteriota bacterium
GGGCATCGCCGCGGTCTGGGCGGTGGCGTTCGGAGGGGCCTTGATGTACGGTCCCCTGAGCCCGGTGTGGCGACCGTATCTGATGCACCCGCTCTGGCTGGTCTGGTGCTGCACGGTCGCAACATTGGTCGGCGTGATCCTGCGAAGCCCTGGTACGCCGCCGGCCGTGCGCCTTGCCGCGATTGTCGTCCTGCTCGGCGCAAGTGTCGACCCGTATCCAACATTTTGCAGTATCCGTTACAGCGTTCGTGCCGTCGCGACGCTCCGCGCCGGTGGAGACGCGGCCCTCGCACCTCTCGGCTACACCCACGGGCTTCTCCACGTGCGGCTGTATGAATGGGAGGACTACCGCGCGACGCTCGATTACATCCGCACGCGCACGGGAGCCGAGATCCGAGTCGCGAACCTGATCAACGGGGTGGCCGTCACGGTCCCACGGCACGGTTGAGCGCCTTGCCAGCCGAATCGACCACGTGGCTCGACGTCGTCGCGCCGGGCGACGAGGAGAGATTCATCGAATCGTTGGAGCGGACGCCGAATTCGATCGTGGTTTGGGACCTGGAGCACCCGAGCACACGACCGCACGCCGCTCGCCTTTCCTCAGTCGTCCGCGATCTGTACGAGCCGGACGCGCAGTTCGGCGCGATCCATATCTGGCGCCGGAAAGTTCGCTAGCTCAGGCGGGTTGGCAGGCCTGAAGGCCCGCCACCAGGAACCGTCCAACGTAACCAGCCCGACTGTGATAACGCACTAGAATAGCAAGGAGAAGTTCATCTCGCGCCCCTGTTCACTGACCATGCGTTCATCGGCCCTCTTCGTCGCAACTGTTCTCATGGTTGGCACCGCGCTGACCCTGGTCGAGGCGCAAGGCCGCCCGCGCGCCACCATCACGCCGTTCGTCGAAACCGATGCGGTTCATCCGGCCTCGCCGGTGCGCGTCGCGCTGACCGTCGCGCTCCCAGAAGGCCTGCACGTGCAATCGGATCAGCCGCGCGATCCGTCGCTCATTCCCACCGTGCTGATGATCGAGCCGCCGGCTGGAGTCGGCGTGAAGCAGCTCGTGTTCCCGCATCCGACCGACTTCGCGCAAGAAGGTCAGGCCGAGCCGCTCGCGGTGTTCGAGCACGAGTTCGTCGTCGGGGCCGAGCTCGAGATTGGCGACAGTGTGCCGACCGGCGATCTGATCATCCCGGCGCGCCTCCGCTATCAGGCGTGTGACGACAAGGTCTGTTTTCAACCGACAACGGCCACGACCGAGTGGGCGCTTCGGGTCGTTCCGGCGGCGACGTCGACCGCGCGCACGCATCCCGAAATATTCGCGCAACTCTCGGCTGGGCGGCGCACGGGCGAAAGGGCTCTTCGACGGCCGCGGGCCGCTCGCCATCCTGCTGATCATCCTGGTGGGTGGACTGGCGCTCAACCTCACGCCGTGCGTGCTGCCGATGGTGCCCATCAATCTGGCCATCATCGGCGCCGGCGCGCAGGCCGGCACGCGCCGTCGAGGCTTCTTGCTGGGCTCCACCTACGGCGCGGCGATGGCGTTCGTCTACGGCGTCCTCGGGCTGGTGGTGATCCTCACCGCCGGAACCTTCGGCACCATCAACGCCTCGCCGTGGTTCAATGCCGCCATCGCCGCCCTCTTCGTCGTTCTCGGCCTCGCCATGTTCGATGTGATCAACATCGACTTGTCGCGTTTCTCGAGCGGCATGCAGAACGCGTCCAAGCGCGGCACGTTTGCCCTAGCCTTCACCATGGGTGCTGTGGCTGCCTTGCTCGCCGGCGCGTGCGTCGCGCCCGTCGTCATTCAGGTGGTGCTGTTCTCGAGCAGCTTGTACGCGGGCGGAACAACGCTCGCGCTGGCCTTGCCGTTTTGCCTCGGCCTCGGCATGGCGATCCCCTGGCCGATCGCCGGCGCGGGCCTTGCCGCGCTGCCCAAGCCGGGCATGTGGATGGTGCGCGTCAAACAGGCGTTCGGCGTCCTCATCCTCGGCACAGCGGTCTACTACGGCTATCTGTCATACACGCTGTTCGCGAATCGATGGGTCGACGCGTCGGCAGTGAGCGGGAGCGTGCAGGAGAAGCTCGAGGCCGGGTGGACCAATGTGCTCGCCAGCGGCCTCGACCGTGCCCAGCGCGAGCAGAAGCCCGTGCTCATCGACTTCTGGGCCACCTGGTGCAAGAACTGTCTGACGATGGACAAGACGACGTTGGAAGATCCGGCGGTGACCTCGGCGCTTGCCGACTACGTGAAGATCAAGTTCCAAGCCGAAGATCCGGATGCCGAGCCCGCGAAAGCGGTGATGGCGCGGTTCAATGCCATCGGGTTGCCGACGTATGTCATTCTCCGGCCGAAGGGCGCGGCGGACGCGCCCCCCACGAGCGCGAACGATAGAACGGGAGGGGATCGGTGAGACGTTTCTTCGCGACCACGGTGACGGTGTTGATGGCGTCGCTCGCGGGCCTGATGGCCCAGGCGCCCGAGATCATCAAGAATGTGCGAGGCGCGATCGCGGCCAACGATTTTGGCCTTGCCGCCAAGACGTTGGAGACCTATCGCGCCAACAACGGTGTCACGCCAGAGATGCTCGAGGCGCTCTCATGGATGGGCCGTGGCGCGCTCGCGGCAAAGGACCTCGACGGCGCGGAGAAGTATGCGCGCGAGACCTACCAGCTCGCGACCGCGGAGTTGAAGCGTCGCAAGCTCGATCAGGAGGCGCGGTTGCCCATCGCGCTCGGCGCCGCCATCGAAGTGCTCGGGCAGGTCGATGCGCAGCGGGGCGCACGGACCGAGGCCGTTTCGTTTCTGCGCAAGGAGATGGAGACCTACAAGGGCACGTCGATCGAGAAGCGCATTCAGAAGAACATCAATCTGCTCAGCCTCGAAGGCCAACCGGCGCCCGCGATAGACGTCGCCGAGTACCTCGGGCCCAAGCCGCCGACGATTGCCGCTCTGAAGGGCAAAGTCGTGCTCATGTTCTTCTGGGCGCACTGGTGCGGCGACTGTAAGGCGCAGGCGCCCGTTCTGGCCGACCTTGCCAGCACATACGGCGACCGTGGCCTGGTCATCTTCGCACCAACTCAGCGCTTCGGCTATGTGGCAGGTGGGAAGCCAGCCGCCCCCGAGGAAGAAACCCGCTACATCGATCAGGTGCGTGAGGCGTCGTACCCGGTGCTCGCCGGTCAGCCGGTGCCGCTCAGTGCGGCCAACCACATGCGTTTCGGCGTCAGCACGACGCCCACCCTCGTTCTGGTCGATCGCGCCGGTGTGATCCGCCTCTATCATCCCGGCCAGATGACGAAGGAGCAGTTGGAGCCGCTCGTCCGCTCCCTCGTCGTCGGCTCGTAACCGTTCGAGGCGGGGC
>JAIVJN010000480.1 GCA_020200025.1 Acidobacteriota bacterium
CCTCGGCGTCATGGAGCGACATTCGTGCGTGTTCGACGGCCGGCGTTTCGTGCACATCGTCCTGCGCTACAAGGACGAACCGATTTCGTTGCTCGTGGCGACTGACCAGGATCAGTTGAGCGGCGGCCTCTGGAGGATCGGGCCGCCGACCGATGGCACGACCGCCGTCACCGTCAGCGAGGGGTTTCAGGTCGCCTCGTTCCGCAGCGCACGGCACGTCGTGTTCATCGTCTCCTCGTTGAACGACCACGATCTGCATGAGGTGGCGACGGCGATCGGGGGCCCGGTCTCGCGCGCCCTCGCCGGCGCCTGATCGATACCAGATCGGCACAGGGGATCATCGGCCGATCTCGTCAGGGCGCGGCGTGGTACCGTTGCACGTCGGCGGCAGCGGCGCCGCGGCTGAACGGTCGGCGCCTGCCCCCGAGCCGCGCGTCCGTGACGCGCCGTGGAGGTGGAATCGCATGAACGAGCCTCGAGCGCAGCGGCAGCACCCGACGTTCATTGCGCTTCCGGCGTATGCGGAGTATCCCGTCGATGAGATGCGCCAACGCGCCGCCTGGTTCTGTCGCGACCTTGCGCGACGGCGAACGGTACGCGAGTTCTCGCCAAGGCCCGTGCCGCGCGAAGTGATCGAAGACTGCCTGCGCGCCGCGGGGACCGCACCGAGCGGCGCGAATCTCCAGCCCTGGCACTTCGTCGTCGTGGGCGACCCCGAGGTCAAGCGGCGGATTCGCGCCGGGGCGGAGACTGAGGAACACGAGTTCTATCACCATAAGGCCCCGCCCGAGTGGCTGGACGCGCTGGCGCCCTTGGGGACCGACGAGCACAAAGCGTTCCTCGAAACCGCGCCCTATCTCATCGCGATCTTCGCGCAGGCCTACGGCGTCCGTCATGACGGGAGGAAGGTCAAGCACTACTATGCGCAGGAATCGGTAGGCATCGCGACCGGTCTGCTGATCGCCGCGGTCCATCATGCAGGGCTCGCCTCGCTGACCCACACGCCCAGCCCGATGGGGTTCCTGAACGACATCCTGAAACGTCCCGCGCGCGAGCGGCCCTTCCTGATTCTCGTCGTCGGCTATCCGGCCGATGGGGCGAGAGTCCCCGCGATCGCCAAGAAAGGTCTGGACGACATCGCGACGTTCGTGTGACCGGGGTTGTGTTACGGGAGAAGGCCATGAACCCACGATGGCTGGCGCTTGCGGCGATTACGGTCGCGAACAGTACCGGCGCCGGACGAGCCGGCGGCGCTCGGCATCGACGATCCCGCGGATGTGGGCCGAGCGGGCGCATTCCCACCGCACGCCGACGTTCCCCCGGTATCGCGACAGCCCGCCGGCGCCGACGCGCGGCGCCGGCTCACGGCCTTCCTCGGGCGGCAGACCGGCCAACGATTCGGCGACGACTTGCGCGCCTGGCGCCGATGGATGTGGACGCTGCCGTATGCGCCCCACCCCGATTACGGCTTGTTCAAGGCCGAGCTGTATGCGCGGATCGATCCGCGGTTCCGGGCGTTCTTTCCGGCGCGCGTGAAGGCCGACATTCGCCTCGACGAGATCGACTGGGGCGGCGTCTCCGTCAACGGCATCCCGCCGCTGCGGTCCCCCCAGACGATTCCAGCGGCTCAGGCGGGCTGGCTGCGCGACGGCCACCTCGTGTTCGGGATCCTCGTCAACGGGGAAGCGCGCGCGTACCCGAAGCGCATTCTGGCCTGGCACGAGATGGCGACCGACCGGCTGGGTGGCATCGATCTCACGATCGTCTACTGCACGTTGTGCGGCACGGTGATCCCATACGAGAGCGGCGCCGGTGGCCGTCGCTTCACGTTCGGGACGAGCGGACTCTTGTACCGCTCGAACAAGCTGATGTTCGACGAGGAGACACGAAGTCTCTGGTCGGCGCTCGAGGGGAGGCCGGTCGTGGGGCCGCTCGCCGGCAGCGGCCTGCGGTTACCGTTCCACTCCGTGGTCACGACGACCTGGGGTGAGTGGAGGCGTGACCATCCGTCGACCACGGTCCTGTCGTTGGAGACGGGCTACGAACGCAATTATGCGGAGGGGACCGCGTATCGCGACTACTTCGCGACCGATCGTCTGATGTTCGAGGTGCCGACGAACGACACGCGGCTGAAGAACAAGTCGGAAGTGCTGGTGCTGCGCGCCGAGATCCTCGGGAAGGATGCCAAGCCTGTCGCCATCGCGGTGGAGCGCCTGCGGCGCGAGCCGGTCTTCGCCTTCGACGCCGCCGGGCGGCGGTTTGTCGTCGTCACCTCGCCGGGCGGCGCGAACCTGGTGTACGAGCGCGGCACCCACTCGTTCGCGCCACAACGCGCGGACGCTGGGATTCGCGACACGGATGGCCGACGCTGGCGCACGCTACCCGACGCGCTGGTGAGCGAGACCGGCGCGCGTCTGGCGCGCGTCCCCGCCCACCGCGCGTTCTGGTTCGGCTGGATCGCGCAGCATCCGGACACGCTGCTCTTCAAGTAGCCCGCCTCGCCGCGCCCGCCGCCGACCGACGACGCGGAAAGGCCAGCGACACCGACACACCTGTGGCGAAGATCAGCGGCACGCCGTAAATCGCCCAGATCCACGTATACCCACCGGCTTCACCCATGACGAGGAAGGCGCCCGCCCCCCACGCGATCCCGACAATCGCGCTGGCCCAGGCTGCGGCCGTCGTTGCGCGGGGCCAGTGAAACCCCAGCCGAAATCAGCCGCGACCATCGCCGCCATCGCACTCCACACGCCGCCCAGCGTGGTCAGCGCCGCGGCGAACAGCACGCCTAGGCCGACACCGCGGATGGCCGGTGGCAGCCACTGCAGGATCATGGTGGACACCGCGAGCTGCGGGTCCGGCAGGGATGCGATCGTGACGCGCAGGTGCGCCGCCGCCAGCACCATCGATCCGTACAGGGCGAACACCAGGCACGCCGACAGCGCCACGGCCAGAACCGCGGTGCGCCCGTCTTTGGCCGCAAAGATCTTCTGCCCGTACCACGGCGCCGCGATGTAGGTGAAGCACGTCAGCACGATCAGCGAGGTGACGAACCAGAACGGCAGCGCCGGATGCGTCCACTGCGCCAGCGGCGCCACCGCCAGTTGATCGCGCGGAAACACCGTGGCGAGCCCGCCCATCGCCGCGCTCCGCGTCATCCCGATGATGAGCAGCGTGGGCAACAAGACGAGTGTGACGACGAAGCTGACCACGTCGCTCCTGACAACCGAGGCCAGCCCGCCGCGCAGAATGACGACCAGCACGACCAGGGTCAGGATGGCCGTGAGTGCCGGAAACGGGAGCGCCGGCATCATCGGCTGAAAGATCAGGCCGAGCGACTTCACGTAGGTCGCTGAGAAGCCGCTCATGGCGGCGAGCAGCATCAGCGAGGCGAACACGCCCAGGTTCCGGGAATAGCGCTCGGCAAAGAGCTCCGCGACCGAGAGCCGATCGAAGCGTTTCCATGCCCGCGCCACGGTCAGGGTGTAGAATCCGAGACCGACCAGAAAGACGAGGGGGAGCGCCAGGGCCATCGGCCCGACGCGGTAGCCGACGGCGCTGAAGGCCAACAGCGTACTGGTGCCTCGACACGTCACGCGCGCCCCCATGTTTGACGAGTTATTCAGGACGCGATTCGCTGGTTGGGTGAAGCCCCTCGCGCCACCACTGGCGCGACTCGGCGTCACTGCCAATCATGTAACAATAGTCTCGTTCCTCCTGACACTCGTCGCCGCCGCATTGATCGCCGACGGCCGGTCGCTCGCCGGCCTGGCGATCTGGATCCTCAGCCGGATCGGCGACGGCCTCGACGGGGTGCTCGCCCGTGACGCGGCGCAGACCAGCGCCTTCGGTGGATATCTCGACATCACGTTGGACATGGCCGGATACGCGGCCATGGTCGTGGGGTTTGCCGTCGCACATCCGGCGCTGTGGCTGGCGTGGGTCGCGGTGCTGGCCGGCTACGTCGTCGTCATCACGACGACGCTGGCCTTGTCGGATGCCGCGCGCCGCTCGGGATGCCAGGTCAGTCTCACCAATCGGACCTTCCAGTTCACGCCGGCGCTGACCGAAGCCGGCGAGACAAGCGTCATGTACGGGGTGTGGGTCGTGTTTCCCCAGCACTTGCCGTGGCTCGTGTGGGTTTGGGTCGCTGCGCTCGCGTTCACGACCGTGCAACGGACGGTGCTGGCGTGGCGTGGAATCCTCGCACGCCGACCGCCACGTCGCCAGCGGTGGCGTCGAAACGCGCGGTGCGATGGAGCCGGTCCCAGATCGCGAGGCCGCTCGAGAAGTTCGACTGCAGCTGCGCCGGATTCACCGAGTGATGAATCGCGTGCATGCGCGGCGTCGTGACGATCCACGACAGCGCGCGCTCCATGCGGTCGCTCAACCTGGTATTGGAGTGATGAAAGAGCACCGACACGAGGGTGAGACTCTGCCAGACGGTGAGCGTCGTGGGTGACACTCCCAGGACGATGACCTGGGTGGCGCGCCACGGGATCGAGGCGGCGAGCTCGCCGGCATGGAACCGGAGCCCAGTGGTCGCATCAAGATCGAGATCCACGTGGTGAACGAGGTGGAAGCGCCAGAGCCACGGCACCCGGTGCACCACGATGTGCCAGAGATACAACGTGTAGTCGAGCAGTAGGACGACGACCATGCCTCGCAGCCACGACGGGCCCCCGATGGCGTGCGAGAACCCCCACCGACGTCGGGCGACCGCTCGGGCCAAGGGCATGACGACGGGCGCCTCCAGCAACTGCACGGTCACGGCGGCGATGCCGGCGACGGCCAGGTTCCTCGCGGTGTGCGTCGACTGGGGTTCCACATACGGGCGCGCCCGGTGCCGGCGCTCCAGTACGAGCACTGCGGCCGCAGCGGCCAGCATCAGACTCCCGCGGATCAGGTCACGGACGCGCATGAACGCTCCCCCCTCAGCGCTCCCATCTAGTCGTTCTTGCCCCAGAGTGCTTCCAGACGCTGCGCGCGTCCGCAGTTCCACTTGTAGAACTTGTACCGCACCGGGTTCTTCTTGTAGTAGTCCTGGTGATACCCCTCGGCCTTGAAGAACGGACCGGCCGGCGCGATCTCGGTCGCAAGGGCCTTGCCGAGCTGCGCGGCGATCTGACCCTTCGACGCTTCCGCCTGCTGCCGTTGCGCGGGCGAATGCACGTAAATGCCCGAGCGGTACTGACTCCCGCGATCGCAGAACTGCCCCCCGGCATCCACGGCATCGACGTTGCGCCAGAATGTCTTCAGCAGCGTTTCGTAGCTGACCTTGGCGGGGTCGTACGTCACTTGAACGGCTTCGGTGTGTCCGGTGCCTCCGGACGAGACCTGCTCGTAAGTGGGACTCGGTGCGTGGCCGGCCGTGTACCCTGACGTCGTCGCAATCACACCCGCCACCTTGTCGAACGCCTCCTCCACGCACCAGAAGCAGCCCGCGGCAAACGTTGCGGTTTCGGTCCGAGCCGTCGTTTCAGGCTGCGACGCGGTTGGTGCCGCGAATGCGGCACCGAAGGCGATGGTGAGGGCGACAATCAATCCAGAGGACCGGGTCATCTGATCACGCTCCCTGCGGTTTGAAAATCATGGCTGCGCCGTTCATGCAATACCGCTTCCCCGTCGGCGGCGGACCGTCGTTGAAGACGTGGCCGAGATGCCCGCCGCAGCGCCGGCAGTGGACCTCGGTCCGCTCGGCGAACAGACTCCGGTCGACCGAGGTACCGATGGCCTTCGGCAGCGGCGCCGTGAAACTCGGCCACCCGGTTCTACTGTCGAATTTCGTCTCCGACGCGTAGAGCGGCAGGTCGCAGCCCGCGCAGTGAAACGTACCAGGACGATGTTCGCCATCGAGCGGACTGGACCCTGGCCGCTCGGTGTGGTGTTTGCGCAGCACCTGATACTGGTCTTTCGTCAAGAGCTTCCGCCACTCGGCGTCGGTCTTCGTCACCTCGAAGGCGGATGCCTCGGTAGAGCGTGCCTGGGATTGCTCGTCGGCACCGGCCGCGCACGCCGCGAGCGCGACGGGAGCCGAGCTCAACACCGCGAGAAACGTCCGTCTGTGCATAAGTGCCTCGCTCGCCTTCGGGTCTGAGGAACACCCCACTATCAGTCGGCAGAACCTACTCTGGCTTCGTCAATGTGGTAATACCCGCGCGGTGCCCCAAAATTCCAATTCTC
>JAIVJN010000481.1 GCA_020200025.1 Acidobacteriota bacterium
GCGCCGAGTGCCTCGACGGCTGCGGTCTCGCCGGGTTGAAAGCGCAGGGCGGCGGCCTCAGCCGTCGAGAGTCGGTACACGACGCCGTCGTCGGTGCTCTCGGTCTCGGCCTGACCAAGGCTCTCGAGGAACTCGTGGGCCGGCAAGTTCTTACCGCTCGGACGGAACCGCACCTCCACACACTCGCAGGCCCGCGCCTGCGCGAGCTCGCCGACAAAGCTCAGCATGCGATGCTCGACGCCGCGGCCGAGCGCCCGGCAACTGAGCAGAAACGTATCGACCTCGAGCGCTCGCGCGCGACCTCGAAACAACACGACGCCAACGAGCCCGTACGCTCCGAAGCGGTCCCGCACCTCGACGACGACGCCCTCGAGTTGCCCGCTCGCCGCCAGGCGTCCGACCTCGTCTTCGGTCCGCCGGATCGTCGTGCAATTGAACTGATTGGTCCGCTGCGTGAGTTGCGCGACCCGGGCAAAATGCGCCGGCTGCATCTCGCGCAGCTCGATCTCCACCCCCAACTTCGCGAAGAACTCGTCGAAGCGCAACGACTCCTTGCGCGACCGCTCGCGCTCGACCTCGCTGCGATAGAGCTCGGTGCGTTGCGCGTCCTCTTCCGTGCGTTGCCCGCGATCGAAGGCCCAGATGTGATCGAGATATCTCGGGACACCCAGCGGTTCCGGCAGGGGCAAGGTCAGCACGTCGGGGCAGTTCGCCTCGACATCGGCGCACGAGACCGGATCGTCATCGATGAAGATGAAGCTATCGAGGCCCACGCGGAGCTCGGCGGCCAGCGACCTCAGATTCTCGGACTTCGGCCGCCAGTTGATGCGGGAGGCGACCAGGTGATGACGCCCGAGCGTCATGTCCCCCCGCTGCTCGAACACCGCGTCGACATCCTCTTCGTTGTTCTTGCTGTTGAGACATAGCAGCATGCCGGCCTGCTGCTGCGCCACCATGAGGCGCTGCAGGTGCTCGTGCGCCGTCTCGATCTTGACGCCGTGCGGCCCTACTTCGCCGCAGACGCCCTTCCAAAGAGTCTCATCGCAGTCGAGCGCGATCACTTTGTAGCGCGTCTGCTGCAGCGCGTACCAATGACGCGCGATCAAGGTCCCCAACGCTGCGAAGAACACCGGCGTGTAGGGCACGTGTCCCAGCGCCGCGCGCCCGGCATCGTCGTACTCCTGAACCGGGTAAGCCGTCAGCATGTCGGCCGTCGTGAGCAGGTGCACGCGCGAGAGCTCCGCGGTCAGAGCGCGCAGACGGATCTCGAGTCGATCGAAGTGATCGTCATGCTCGGCTGCTACCACTCTCGATGCAGGACAAACCGCGAGGAGAAGGGGCGTGCTCGTTGCCGTGACGGCGGTCCGGAGTGCCGCGATCAGGTCATCGAGGGCGCCGTCGAGTGCGTGAGGGTCGGTTCCCCAGTCTTCCCAGCGCAGCAAGAGGACGTTGAGACCGGCCCGATTACGGGCCAGCACACCAGTCGGATCGAGCAACTGCTGGAACACCTGATGGTACGGCGCAAAGGAGACGCTGAACGGCATCTCGAGCGTACGCGACCAAAACGTCAGAACCGCTTCGACGGGCTCCGCGGTAAAGGTCGCGGCAATCGCGATCGTGTGCGCCGCGCTCGACGGTGCAGCCGCTGGCTGTTCGAGTGAGGGATTCTTGCTCGTCACGGGAGGACTCGGATGATTTCCACCTTCGGGCGTGGAGTTACGGTGGATTCGCGGAGCAAGGGAGGCGACGAGGATGGACGCCGCCCGTGCGTTTGTAAAATCTGGCCGATCAGGTCCGGTCAGGTCTCGACCGCCGCGGCTCTTGCGTTGTCGAGGCGCGTCTTGAGCTTTTCGGCGAGCGTCTGCATCGGTGCCTCGTTCCGCAGCGTCTGGTGGTCGCCGGGGAC
The DNA here is from genome assembly GCA_020200025.1 of Acidobacteriota bacterium. Classification (GTDB taxonomy): domain Bacteria; phylum Acidobacteriota; class Vicinamibacteria; order Vicinamibacterales; family UBA2999; genus JAIVJN01. The sequence continues at coordinate 1,907 of JAIVJN010000481.1, forward strand.
GACGTGCACATCCAAACCGTCGCCCGCAACTTCGTCCCAGGCCAGCCGCGTATCCTGGCATTCAATCGTGATCTGGCTCGCCACGAAGAGCACGACTCGCCCGGGATACGGGCGCGGCACGTAAGCTCGTTCAGCCTCGAAGTTGCCGGCGACCACTTGCGCCACGGCGGGTGCGAGGTCCCAGTTGTCGAGCGCGAAGCGCGCCGAGAATCTCTTGGCGTAGCGCGCGATCCGGCGCTTGACGAACGCGACCAGTCCATGAGGTGGCGCTCGATCCCGCCGACGAGGGGATAGGCGCGAGAACCGAAGCGTGTCCGCGGCTCGAGATATTTCGGCGCGGCTGGGAAGTGGGTGTCCATCAATGAGACGAGGCCAATCTCCTGGCCTTCCGCGTGAAGTTGTTGCGCCATCTCGAACGCCACAAGACCGCCGAAAGAGAAGCCGCCCAGAAGATAGGGACCCCGCGGTTGCACCGTCCGGATGTCGCGCACGTACTGGGCCGCCATCTCTTCGACGCGCCGATACGGCGTACTCTTGCCATCCAACCCGTGTGCCTGCAACGCGTAGAACGGTTGCTCGGTTCCCAGAAAAGTGGCGAGCCGACGCAAATAGTCCAATGTCGGCACGATACCGGGCGCACAGAAGAACGGGAGCCGCGAGCCGTGCGGCTGCAGCGCCACGAGCCGTGACGCGATGCCGCCTGTCCCAGCCGCCCGCTCGAGCATGAGGTGCATGTGGGCTACACGAGAGGACTGAAGAACGCTCGCGCCCGCTTGGCTTGCGCGAACGAGCGCGTTGGTCGTTCGATTGGGCCGGCCTCTTCTTTGCTCGTGGCGAAATGCCCGCGACTGGGCGGCCTCCATGCCGACGGGAGATACCGATCGAGGCACGCCCTGAGCTTCGCGGCGAGCACCGACACGTGCGGCTCTTCGCGTAGGCTGTTGTGGTCGCCAGGAACGATGTGAACCTCGAGTCCCCCACCGGCGACCTCGTCCCAGGCCAGCCGCGTGTCCTGAAGCTCGATCGGCATGTCGCTGCCATGAAACAGCACGACACGCCCGGGGTAAGGCCGCGGCAGGTATCGGCGCTCCGCCAGAAGGTTGGCCTCGACGACGCGCCGGAGAGTGTGTGAGATGTCCCATCCCTCGATGGCCAAGGTGGGGGAAAGCGCCTTCGCGCCTCGTGCAAGCCTCCGCTTCACACCTTCTTGAACGTAGATCCACCATTGACGGAAGTACTGCCGCATCCCGTGTCGGCCCAGGTCGGACAGCTCACGGTCGAGCCGACCCGCCAACGGGTACACGAACCGACTGAATCGGGTGCGCGGGGGGAGATACTTTGGCACGGCGGGGAAGAACGTATCGATGAGGGCCAGCAAGCTGACCTCTTCCCCTTGGGCGACGAGCTGCTGCGCCATCTCGAACACCACGACGCCGCCAAAGGAGAAGCCCCCCAGCATGTACGGGCCCTGCGGCTGCACCGAGCGCAGCTCGTTCAGGTAGTGCGCCGCCATGTCTTCAACGCGTTCGAATGGAGCGGTCTTTCCGTCGAGGCCCTGAGACTGAAGGCCATAAAACGGTTGGTCGTCCCCGAGATAGCGGGCCAATGTCCGCAGGTACAGTACATTCGCACCGGCGCCGTGTGTGCAGAAGAACGGCGTTCGGGTGCCCTCGCGCTGAATCGGCACGAGCGACGACCAGGATGGGGTCCAGTTCTCCTGACCAATAAGCCCAGCCATCTGTGCGAGCGTCGGCGCCTCGAGCAGCGTCGCGAGCGGAAGGCGCGTGCCGAATTGCTGCTCCACCTGCGAAAACAAGCGAACGCCGAGCAGCGAGTGACCGCCGAGGTCGAAGAAGTTGTCGTCGCAACCCACGCGACCGACCTGCAGCACCTCGCCCCAAATCTCCGCCAACCGTGCCTCCGCGGGAGTGCGTGGCGCGATCCATTCGTCCTTCGACGCCGCATCGTTGCGATCCGGCAGCGGCAAGGCCCGGCGGTCGATTTTGCCGTTGGGCGTGTGCGGCAGCGCGGCCAGCGGCACATACACGCTCGGCACCATGTA
>JAIVJN010000246.1 GCA_020200025.1 Acidobacteriota bacterium
CTCGAGGGCTGCCGGCGTCCGGAGGATCACGACACGCTGCACGAGATGTATCGCGTTTGGCACAGTGGTGACCTGGACCGAGCCCGGCCCGGCGGGGAGTCGGCCAAGCAGGTGCTGCGCCGCTACCTCGCCGACGTCGCCACGATCCGCAGCGCGAATCCCGGCGGCACCGTAGTGCTGGTCAGCCACGGTGCGGCGACCCGGCTGGCGGTGGTGGCGCTGGCGTCCAACGTCGACGGTTCGTTCGCCGGGGCGCGGCTGCTGCGCAACGGCGCGACGGTGGTGCTGGCCGCCGACGGACTCGGCTGGCGCTGCCTGCGCTGGGACGACATCGAGCTGAGCTAGTCCGCTCCCGGCCGAATGCGTTTCGGCTTGCCTGCGTGTTCGACACATCACGCCGAGTCGCATCACGCCGAGTCGGTCGCAGCAGGCACACGACGTCGGTTCAACACACTGGAGGTGCTGTTGGCGGCAACGTCACGCCGCCAGCCGCGGCGGGTCAGTCCGACGAAGTAATGCCGTGAGGTATCCGACACATTGCGGTGCACGATCTCCGACAGGGTGTTCGTTTCCTGGATCAGCCTCATGCCGAGCGGAGAGAACGTCCGCTCGTTGAAGATTCGCGGCGCCAGGAGGGGATTGGTCAATATCTGGGAGAAGGCATCTATTCCTACCATTCGTCCGATCAGCGGTGGCAACGCCGAGCTGGGACGGAGGTCTTCGGCGAACAGACCCACATACAACTCAATATGATCGACGTCTCCGTAGAGTCGACGCAGGGCCTGTTGGATTTCCGGATCACCCGAGATTTGATCGAACTCGGTGACTCGAGGATAGCGACAGTGCGCCCGATAGTCGTTGTACGCCGCCAACTGAACCTGGCGGGCGCGTAAAATACTTTGTTCTTCCACCTCACGGAGCGCTGGATTGGTGTTGAAGAGCCCTATACGGCCGGCGCGCTGGTTGGAAGCGTCTTCGAACAGTGCGGCCAGGCCCCGCTTGATCAGGATGTCGTTGTTGAAAAGGGTGGCCCGGAGCGTAAGATCCTCCCGCCGATCCGGGTCGATGTCATGGTTCGACGTGTTCTTTCCGTGATCCAGTGGGACGCTGCGGTCGCTGCGGAGCACGCCGTCGGTGAAGGTACTCTCCGGCCACGATTTTGGTCAGCTCTACGATCAGGATGTTCCGAGCAGTCTGGAACAGCCGCTCGTCGTCCCACGTGGGGTATTCGTCGGCGAGCAGCCGAGCGATTCGGTTGTGCTCCCGGAGGAACAGCACGTTGAGCATGGCGTAGCCCGCCTGAGAGTTCGCCCGGTCGCTGCCCATCGCGAAGAGTCCATTCTTCTGTGCAATGGTGAGCTTGTCGAATTGCACGACCGAGAGTCCCCGGAACTCTGGCTTGATGACTCCATTCTCGCAGAGATAAGGGGGGAATTCCTCATCGTTGAGGAACTGACTCTTCAGGGTGCCGGCCTTGTTGGTGCGGAGTAGCCGAGTGACCTCCGCGTTCAGCCCGTAGAGCTGGCTCAGGTCGATGTCATGGTTCGACGTGTTCTTTCTGTGATCCAGTGGGACGCTGCGGTCGCTGCGCAGCACGCCGTCGGTGAACCACTGGGCGAAGTAAGCGAAGAGAACCGTCGACTTCGGGCAGAGAATCGTTTCACCACGGCGCATGAAGAGATCTGCGGTCTGTTCGAGACCGGGAGGTTCCCTGGCTGGGCGCATCGGCGGCAGGTGCCGACCGTCGAACGTGCGATCGGTGAGTGAGCTCCAGGAGGTGTATGGCGCCATCGTACTGAGTGGGTTCGGCCGGGTGGGCATCTTCAGGATGGCCCGGTTGATGAGCAACCGGTTGACCTGTCGCCGCAGTGGTGAGATGCGTTGAATCAGCCGCCAGACCGGCGCGAAGTGCGTCGTGGCATAAAACTCGACACGGTTGGCGAAGCCGTCTTTGGCTGCGCTTCTTCCTGATTCCACATCCTTATCTCCTGTCAACTTTCCCGCAAATCCGAACCGAAGACGAACCGCTCGGGAACGATCAGCCTTCGAGTCGCTGCTCCCGTCCGGGGGAAACAGCCGTACGGATTGGGTGCAGCAAGTCACGCAGTTCTCGCCGGGTCGCGACCACTGCCCAGCGTGCGGTTGGCCCACGCAGCGATCGAGACCGGAAGGGCGTCCGTACGTGCAGCATCAGCTGCCTCATCGGGCAGTGCCAGGTGCCTTATCGGGCAGTGCCGCCGTGGCGGATGCGGTCGCCATTGTCGATCATGGCCGCTCTTCGTGGCTGGAGGTGGGTGAGCTGCCGCCAACCTGTGCCGATCTCTGACGGCGCGTTCGCCGCCCCGCGTCTGCTGCGCAAGGCCGCGACGGTGGTGCTGGCTGTCGCCGGGCTCGGTTGGCCGGATCCACCAGTGCGGTGACACCGGCGGCCAGGGGGTTTCCGGGGTCTGGCGCGGGGTAGCCGACGCCGTTGGCGACATCCGACTGAAGGGACGCAATCGTGCAGACGACCATCGAGAGGTCCGTGGACGTCGCGGTGCCCGTGCGCACCGCCTACAACCAGTGGACCCAGTTCGAGTCGTTCCCGCAGTTCATGGAGGGCGTCGAGGAGATCCAGCAGGTCACCGACACCCGGACGCACTGGCGCACCAAGATCGCCGGAGTGCAGCGGGAGTTCGATGCTGAGATCACCGAGCAGCACCCTGACCAGCGCATCGCGTGGCGAACGGTCGACGGGCCGCACCAGGCCGGCGTCGTGACCTTCCACCGGCTCGATGAGGTGCACACCCGGGTGATGCTGCAGCTGGAATACCACCCCGACACCCTCGTCGAGAAGGCCGGCGCCATGCTGGGCATGGTGCAGCGACGCGCCGAGGGTGATCTGGAGCGGTTCAAGCAGTTCATCGAGTCCCGGGGGCAGGAGACCGGGGCCTGGCGCGGGGACGTGCCGCGGCCTCCCCAGCAGGGCGAGGGCTTCCAGGACCCGCTCGCCGGCGGCACCGGGCCCGGCCCGCTCGACGAGGAAGGCCGTCAGGTCTGACCTCATGACGGCGACGCGCTTCTTTCCGTTTCGTTTCGCCCCGATCTACCGGGTGGCGGGACTGCC
>JAIVJN010000482.1 GCA_020200025.1 Acidobacteriota bacterium
TCCTGGTTCTTCGTGCGTTCTTCGTGTGCTTTGTGAGCTTCGGGGTTGCCTTTGCCGCGTCATCGATTTCGCCATCCTCGAAGTCGCGCGATCGGCCGCGAGCCCGGCGGCCCAAACCCACCGACCCGCCCCACCCGCCCGGACCTACTCCCACGTGCCGCCGACTGATGCGTGGTACGCTTCGCAAGCGATCAGATGAAAGCCACCCGGTCGATTTACATCGTCACCGGCGCCCTGCTGGCGATGGTGGCGACCCTCAGTGCGGTCACCTATCGCGCCACCGAGACGTCGGCCAGTCAGCTTGCGCTCATCGTGCTGTTGCTGGTGGCCGCTCCGCTGGTGGCCCGCCTGGTCGTCGTCCGAGAGCGCCGCGGGGAGGAAGAACGCCGAGCCCTGCAGGCGCAACTGCTCCAAGCACAGAAGATGGAGGCAATTGGCAAGCTGGCCGGCGGCGTCGCCCACGACTTCAACAATCTCCTCACCGCCATCCTCGGCTATACGAGTCTGATTCTCGAAGAGGCGCCGGCCGGCAGTAACATTCACAACGAAGCGTCTCAGGTTCGGCGCGCGGCCGAGAGCGCCGCCACCCTTACGCAGAAGCTGCTGGCGTTCAGTCGCCGGCAGCTCCTGCAACCGCAACGTCTGGACTTGTCGGAGCTGATGACCGATCTGCACTCGCTGCTTCGCCGCTTGCTCGGCGAGCGCGTAGAGCTGCGCTTCGACACGACGCGCGAGCTGTGGCCGGTCATCGCGGATCCGGTGCAGATCGAGCAGGTGGTCATGAACCTGGCCGTCAATGCCCGCGATGCGATGCCGGACGGCGGCATTCTCTCCATCGGCGTGCGCAACGTGTCGCTGCCGGAAGGCGACAAGCGCGCCGACCACGTCGTGCTGCCGGGCGACTACGTGCAGGTGCTCGCAAGTGACACCGGCACCGGCATGGACGAAGCGACGCGGGTGCGGATGTTCGAGCCGTTCTTCACGACCAAGCCGAAGGGCAAGGGCACCGGACTCGGCATGTCTACCGTTTACGGGATCGTCAAGCAGAGCGGCGGCTACATCGCGGTGCGCTCGGCGCCGGGCGTCGGTACGACCGTCGACATGCTCTTCCCCCGCGCGGCGTCCGACGTGCCGGCGGTGGCGGCGACACCAACGGTGGAGGGCGAGCTGGGCGGATCGGAGATGATTCTGCTCGTCGAAGATGATGCGGCCGTGCGTGAGCTGACCGCGTCGGCGCTCGAGCGTTCCGGCTACCGCGTGATCTCGGCCGCCCTCCCCGAGGAAGCGTTGCGCGTGGCGCGCAATCTGCAGTACCGCATCGACCTGTTGCTGAGCGACGTCGTGATGCCGGGGATGCTCGGGCCGGAGCTCGCCAGGCAGGTGAAAGCGCTCCGACCGAATGTGCGGCTACTCTTCATGTCGGGGTATGCCGCCGACGTGATCTCGAGCGACATGCTACAAGAGGCCGCACTGCTCCAGAAGCCGTTCTCGTCGACGGTGCTCACGCGTGCGGTACGACACGTCCTCGATGCGCAGCCGCAGAACGTCTGAGCGTCGAGGGATTGCGCCGTGGACATCGGCCGTTTGACGGCGTTCCAACGCCTGGCCCTCGCGACGACCGGGATCACGTACTTCCTGATCCTCGTCGGCGGCCTGGTCCGTGCGTCGGGGGCAGGGCTCGGATGTCCCGACTGGCCTCGCTGCTTCGGCACCTGGATACCGCCGCTCTCGGCCGCGTCCCTGCCTCCCGAGTTCGACCGTGGCGATTTCAATGCGGCATTGATGTGGACCGAATACTTGAATCGGCTGCTGGGCGTGGCCGTGGGCCTATCTATCCTGGCCACCACGGTCTCGGCCTGGCGTCACCACCGCCGCGAGCCGCACATCGTCGGTCCCGTCGCGGCCGCGCTGCTGCTCACCGGCTATCAAGGATGGCTCGGGGGGAGAGTCGTCGCACACGAGCTCGCGCCCTGGATTGTCACGGCGCACCTGATCGTCGCGCTCATCATCGTGTCTCTGCTTCTTTACGCAACAGTCGCGTCGTTCTTTGCGCGGCGCGGGGTCGCGCTCGCCGTGCCCTCGGAGCGGCGTCTGCTGGTCGGCGCCGTCGCAGTGGTCATCGTGATTACCC
>JAIVJN010000247.1 GCA_020200025.1 Acidobacteriota bacterium
AGACTGGCTTCAGAGCCTGTCATCCACCACACTGCGGCGAAATGAGTCCTGTCGTGCCAGCGCGCCGTGCCTCTGAGATGCCGCTCGAAGATGTCACGGCACACGGCGCGAAGGACGTCTGAATCTTCGACGCGCGAATCTGTAGTACAGTCTTGGCCTGCCACGTCGCGTGAGCGGATGTTCAGGCTTGCGCTCGTGTCGGTTACGCTGTGCGAGAGTTATCGGCGGCGTCCAGCGCGGACCACGTTGTTTCAGTGTGGAGAAGTCTGTGAGATTGTTCGTATCAGCCGCCCTCGCGGTGTCATCGATGGCGGGCTTTGCGTTTGCCAGCGCCCAGAAGCCTGCGGCGCCGGTCGTCGAGGTCTACAAATCGCCAACGTGCGGCTGCTGTTCGAAGTGGGTCGACCACATGGCCGACGCCGGCTTCAAGGTCCGCGTCACCGACCTGGCCGACCACGAGCTCGATCAGCTCAAGGCGAAGTCAGGCGTGCCCGCCCAGACTCAGTCGTGCCACACCGCAATCGTGGGGGGCTACGCGATCGAAGGCCATGTTCCGGCCACCGAGGTCAAGCGCCTGCTCGACGAGAAGCCGGCGCTCGCGGGTATCGCGGTGCCTGGCATGCCGATCGGATCGCCCGGCATGGAAGTCGACGGGATGAAGCCGTCTGCGTATCGCGTCCTCGGCTTCGATAAGGCGGGCGCCACGCGCGTGTTTGCGACCTACGACCGCTGACCGTCGCTGGCGATGCGGCATGCGCGGCGAACCGAGCGCTGGCGACGAGCGCATCTTGCCGCATGTGTACTGGCCGCCGCGTTCGGCGGCCGCCCACCCGTTCCACCCATCGCTCACATCAGTCCTCCGCCGCGCTGGCCAGCGCGGCCTGAAGGTCACCTGCCACGGGTCGCGGCCGCCCATGCAGCGCCGCGTGCAGCTTTGCCGTATCCAGTCCACCTTCCCACCGCGACACGACGATGGTCGCCACGGCGTTGCCGATGAAGTTGGTGAGCGAGCGACACTCGGACATGAAGCGGTCGATGCCGAGAATGAGGGTCATCCCGGCAATCGGGATTGACGGCACGACCGACAAGGTGGCGGCGAGCGTAATGAAGCCGGCTCCCGTCACGCCTGCCGCACCTTTCGAGCTCAGCATCGCGACGAGCAACAGCAGCACCTGATCGCTCAGGGAAAGCTGAATGTCGGTCGCCTGCGCGATGAACAAGGCGGCCAGTGTCATGTAGATATTCGTTCCATCGAGATTGAACGAATAGCCGGTCGGCACCACCAGGCCGACGACCGATGTTGGGCAACCCGCGCGCTCCATTTTGACGAGCAGGCTGGGAAGCGCGGCCTCCGACGAACTGGTGCCGAGCACCAGCAGCAGCTCTTCTCGTAAATACCGAAGCAGACGGAAAATCGAGAAGCCGTTGGCGCGTGCCATCGTGCCGAGCACGACGACGACGAAGATCGCCGATGTGAAGTAGAAGGTGCCCACCAACAGGGCCAAATTGACGATCGAGCCGATGCCGTAGCGCCCGATCGTAAAGGCAAAGGCGCCGAACGCCCCCACGGGCGCCGCCCGCATCAGAATCGCCACGAGCTTGAAGAAGGCGACCGACAGCGCGTGCAACACGTCGAGTGCCGGACGCGCCGCCTCGCCGACGAGCGCCAGCGCGATCCCGAACAACACCGCAAAGAACAAGACCTGCAGGATCTCGCCAGCGGCGAAGGCGCCGACGACAGTGTCGGGGATGACGTGCATCAAGAAGTCGACAACGCTTTGGCTGTGTGCTTTCGCGGTGTAGTCGGCAATCGCGCCAGAGTCGAGCGTCGCGGGATCGATATGCAAGCCCTCGCCCGGCCGGATCACGTTGGCGACGGCCAAGCCGACGATCAAGGCCAAGGTCGAAAACGTCAGAAAGTAGGCGAACGCTTTGAGCGCGACGCGGCCGACACGGTCGAGATCCTGCATCCCGGCGATGCCGTGCACCACGGTGAGGAAAATCACCGGGGCGATGATCATCTTCACCAGCTTGATGAAGCCGTCGCCGAGCGGGCGCATGGCTTCGCCCCAGGCGGGCTGAAAGTGGCCGAGGAGGCCGCCGGCCGCAATGGCGACGA
>JAIVJN010000483.1 GCA_020200025.1 Acidobacteriota bacterium
GCTCGTGGTGTGCGGTGCGATCGCGTTTGCCACGTTCGGATCGGCCACCTCGTTCGCGCCCGCTGCGCTCGTGCCGCGCGAGGATTTCTGGACGACAGTGAGTCTGTGGTCGGCGATGTGCTTCGCGTTCTCGGGCTTCGAGATTGCGTCGATGGTCGGGCAGGAAGTGCGCGATCCCGAGCGGACGATACCGCGCGGCATTCTGATCTCCGGCGCCATCATCACGGCGATCTACATCCTGAGCTCGGCCTCGATCCTCGTCGCCGTCCCCGCCAGCGAGCTCGTCGAGCGAAGCGGCATCGCCGATGCGGTCGATCTCGTGGCCGGGCGTCTCGGCCTGGCTGGCCTGGGTGCCTTCACCGGGCTGCTCCTCTTCGTGGGATCGATCGGCGGTACAAACTCCTGGGTCGCGGGTGCGGCGCGCGTGCCGTTTGCCGCAGGAGTGGACGCCATGCTGCCGGCCGCGTTCGCGCGCTTGCATCCGAAGTACCGCACCCCACACGTCGCGCTCGTCGTGCAAGGCGTCGCCGCCACGATGGTCTTTCTGGTCAGCGTGTTCATCCCGGTGGCGGGCGGCGCGGCGACGATCCAAGAGGCCTACGACATCATGGTGAATCTCACCATCCTGATGTACTTCGTGCCGTATCTGTACCTCTTCGCCGCGTATCTGCGGCTGCGCAACGTGGACGCCTCAAAGCCTCTGCGCCGCGCGTCGAGTGCGTGGCTGCTGGCAGGCTTCGGCTTTGCCGCAACGTTCATCTCCATCGTGTTACTCTTCGTTCCGCCCGCCGGGACCGTGAACGTCTTGAACTACGAGGCCAACCTCGCCGGCCAGTCTTTTTTGCTGCTGGCCGTGGGGCTGGTCTTCTATCTGATGGCACGCCCTCGGCGGTAAGCCATTGCAGATCTTCAGATTGCAGATGGCAGATTGATTGACGATTCTCGATCTGAGATCGCCAGCGCCGCCTCTCACTGCGCCTTACGAATCCTCAGAAAGTTCGCGTGTCCCTGATCCAGATCGGGCGTGGCGTTGACGAAGACGACGGTCGAGTGGGGCGGCAGGCCCATCGTCCGCATGGTTGCCAGGATGCGCTCAGCGCAATCGTCCGGCGTCCCTTCGAGGCCGACCACGAGGGGCACGACTCCCCACCAGAGCGCCAGACGGCGGGCAACCTCCTCGCGATCGCTGGCCGCATAGATCGGCGCTCGCGGGCGTCGGGCCGACAGCAGCTTCGCCGTCCGTCCCTCGCGTGTGATCGCGACAACGGCGTCAGCTTGTCCCTGGTTTGCAAGCGTGACGGCGGCATCGCACAGCGCCTGGACGTGATCGACCCGTTGGCCTTCGGACGTCGCCATCGCCCATGGCGGCGGCATCTCTTCGGCATCGCGAATGATGTTGGCAAGCGTCTCCACCGCTCGCACCGGGTATGCGCCGATCGCCGTTTCGCCTGACAGCATGATGGCGTCCGCGCCGCCGTCGACCGCGCCGGCGGCGTCGCTGACTTCGGCCCGGGTGGGGCGCGGGTCGGTGCGCATCGATTCGAGCACCTGCGTCGCGACGATGGCCGGGATGCCGCGCGCGCGTGCGAGTCGCAGCACCTCCTTCTGCACGCGCGGCACGCGCTCCAGCGGCAGCTCGAGACCGAGATCACCGCGGGCCACCATCACGATGTCTGCTGCCACCAGCACTTCCTCGAGCCGCGCGATCGCCTCCGGCCGCTCGAGCTTGGCGATGAGGGGCACGTCGCCACGTCCGGCCTGCTCGGCGAGCTTGCGCGCCGTCCAGATGTCGCCGGCCGACTGCACGAAGCTCAACGCCACGAGATCCACGCCGAGCTGTAAGCCGAACTTCAGATCGACGGCGTCTTTGTCGGTAATTCCGACCTGGGGCAGCGGCACGTTTGGCGCGTTGATGCCTTTGTTTTCGCCGAGCTCGCTGCCACCGATGACACGCGTCACGATACGAAGGGCCTCGGCCGACTCGACTTCCACCTCGACCCGCCCATCGTCGAGCAGGAGTCGGTCGGCGGGCTTCACCGCCGAGGCCAGCGGCGCGTAGGTGGTCGACACCCGTCCATGCGTGCCGATGAAGTCGCCGATCCCGTGTCGCACCGCAACAGCTTACAATCGACGATTCCGAATGACCTACATCACGCCAGAGCCGATCGTCGAGTATCTCGCGGGTCTCGCGCCGCTGCCACATCCGCACCTGGCGATCGTGGCTGCGGAGGGATCGGCCGACGGGTTGCCGATCGTTCATCCGGCAAGCGGCGCGCTGCTGCACGCGCTCGCGCGCGCGATGGGCGCGCGACGGGTGCTCGAGATTGGCACAGCCATCGGCTACTCGACGCTTTGGCTGGCGACGGCCCTTCCTTCCGACGCGCTCCTCATCACGATGGAGCGTGACTCGGCGCGTGCTGATCGCGCCCGCGCGCATCTGACCGCCGCGGCAGTGGCCGATCGCGTGACGATGATGGTGGGTGACGCGAGTCGCTCCTTGCACAAGGTGGCTGGCCCGTTCGATCTGATCTTTCAGGATGGGGACAAAGCACAGTACGAGCCGATGCTCGATCGGTTGATCGAGCTGCTGCGGCCGGGCGGCGTGCTCGCGACCGACAACGTACTGTGGAGCGGTGAGGTCGTGCCTGGTTTTGTCGATCCGCCGGCACGCAACCCCGCCGATACCGCGGCCATTCGCGCCTACAATGCACGCCTGGCTCGAGACGAGCGGCTCTTCACCACGTTTCTGCCCGTGGGCGACGGTGTCGCGGTTGCAGTCAAACGGTAGAGTGCTGCGACTGGCACAGCGTAGAGCTGGGCGTCCGCCTTCTCGTACGCTTCGGCGGGTCCCGTAGCCTTTGAACCGCCTGCCGGCGGGCCTAACGGCCGCCCTACGTGTGAATTCGCAGCGCGCTCTCAAGGCAATCAGATCTGGAGACAGACATGACGATCGCGGAGTGGCTCGAGCAGTCGAAGGCAGACGCCGTCCGGCGTGGGCTGCCGGAGCTTGCGCCGTTGCTCGAGACGCTGGCCGAGGCGTCGGCGGCACTCCGCGCCGCCGACTGGAATGACGAAGCGGATGGCGTGACGCCTCGCGGACCCGGGGAACGCTCGTGAATCTGGCGTCGGTCACGATCGCCGACGCGAGCGAACGGCTGCGGCACGGCGAGATCACGTCCGAACGTCTCACCGAGGCCTGTCTGGCACAGATCGCCGCGCTCAATCCGACGCTCAACGCCTTCATCACGGTGACCGCCGATCCTGCGCTGGCGGCGGCACGCGAGGCGGATCGCGAGTTGGCGGCGGGAGGCGCGCGCGGGGCGTTGCACGGTATCCCGCTGTCGCTCAAAGATCTGATCGATCAAGCGGATCTGCCGACCACGGCCGCCTCGCGTGTGCGCGCCGCGCATCGTGCGACCAAGGATGCCCCGGTTGCCACACGACTGCGCGAGGCGGGCGCGGTGTTCGTGGGCAAGACCAATCTGCACGAGTTTGCTTTCGGGACGACGAACGAAGATTCAGGCTGGGGACCGGTGCG